>NZ_JBHZEJ010000010.1:51657-157606 GCF_042756365.1 Streptomyces sp. NPDC059092 | reverse complement strand
CGTCTGGCTGCACACCTACAATCACCACCGCGGACACACCGCGCTCAAAGGCCAGCCACCCGCCAGCCGCGTCCCCAACCTCACGGGTCAGTACACCTAGCGCGCCAGAAACGCCGAGACGCGCTCGCGCAAGGACGCCGGGTCCAGCCCCTGCTCCGCGACGTGCTCGTCCAGCGACCCGTAGCGGCGCAGCTCACGGCGGTCCACCCCGAGCCCCAGCACCCGGTGCGGTGTCTCGGCCAGCGCGTCGTTGGCTGCGGCCGTGGAGGTCCCGGCGAGATACGGCTCCACGATCACCACATCGGCCCGGTCCGCGCCCGCGACGGCCCGGCGCAGCGCCGCGCCGTCGAAGGGCCGTACGGTCGTGGCGTACAGCACCGTCGTGTCCAGGCCCTCCGTCGCCGCCAGGACGTTGTCCAGCAGGGGCCCGACCGCCACCACGACCCCGCGCGGGCCCTCCCGTACGGTGCTGAATCCGGCCCCCGTCACCTCGCGCGCCCGTTGGTTGCTCTGGAGCGACAGCCGTACGTACACCCGGTCGTCCCCGGCGGCGGCATGCCGCAGCAGGGCCTCGGCCTCGTCGGGGTGGCCCGGCACGTGCACCGTCCAGCCGTCGAGCGTGTCCATCAGCGCGACATCGCCGGGCGCCATATGGGTGAAGCCGCCCGCCGGCGAGTCGTACGATGCCCCCGCGCTCACCAGCACCCCGCCCACCCCTTGGTGGCCGAAGTCCAGCTTGACCTGCTCGAACGGGCGCTCGACCAGGAAACTGGCGAAGGTGTGCACGAGGGGGCGCAGGCCCGCGAGGGCGAGGCCGCCGCCCACACCGACCAGAAGCTGTTCGCGGATCCCGACATTGATCACCCGGTCCGGATGGCGGCGCTCCGCCTCCACGAAACCGGCGGCGCTGATCTCGGCGAGTACGACCGCGAGGCGCGGATCCTCGTCGAGAAGGCTGGAGGCGGTGGAGATGAAACGGTCGCGCATGGTGTCCATGGAGCTGTACCTCTCTCGGTTCGCGCCCCGGTCTCGTCCGGTACGCGGCGAATCTCGGGGGCCAGGAACCTGGCTCAGGACTTCGGCTCGACACGGGCCACGACCGCGCGGGGCCGCCCGGTGTGCGGTGCGGTGAAGGCGGCGTACAGCGCCTCGTGGTCCCGGCCGTCGACGGTCTCGGCCGACCAGCCGGCCGCCTCGAACCGGGAGGCGATACCGCCGGGCCAGCCGTAGGTCGCGGAGCTGTTGTCGACCACGAGGGTGTGGAGCTGTTCGAGCCCGGCGGGGCCCGCGAAGGCGATCGCCTCGTGGTTGCTGCCCTCGTCCAGCTCGGCATCGCCGAGCAGCACCCAGACATGCGGCTCCGTGAGCCCTCGTGCCCGCAGCCCGAGCGCACTGCCCACGGCGAGAGGCAGCCCGTGCCCCAGGGAGCCGCTGCTGATCTCGACGCCCGGCACCAGGGTCCGGTCGGGGTGGTGGCCGAGCGGTGAGTCGTACGAACCGAAGCCGGGCAGCGATTCCTCGGCGACGAACCCCTTGGCGGCGAGGACCGCGTAGTACGCCATCGGCCCGTGCCCCTTGGAGAGCAGGAACCGGTCCCGCCCGACCGCGTCCACGCTCCCGGGCGCCACGCGCAGCACCCGGTCGTAGAGCACCCAGAGCGCGTCCAGGGTGGAGGTCGCGGCGGGCCCGTGCTTCTCGTCGCCGGTCATCAGGGCCATGAGCCGGTGCAGCTCCTGGAGGGCGGGACCGGGAGGCGAGGACGCCCGGCGGCTCTCCGGTACGGAGCCGGTGGCCGTGCCGTACGTGCCGTACGCGCGTGTCGTGCCTTCGCTCGTCATACGAGTCACGTTGCAACATCAAGTGCACTTGAGGTCAAGACGGCCCTGGCAGGAAAGCGATTCGTGACCACCGGCCGGAGTGCGGTATTGTTCTCATGCGCGTTCAGATCAGGGAAACCCCAGGTCAGACGGGCATCGGGACGTGGCGCAGCTTGGTAGCGCACTTGACTGGGGGTCAAGGGGTCGCAGGTTCAAATCCTGTCGTCCCGACTTGTGTTTTCGCAGGTCGCAGGCGGTATCGGAGAAATCCGGTACCGCCTTTCCGTGTTCCCTGGGGACCAGCTGGGGGACCACGGGGTCCGGCGGTGCCGTGCTGCTGCTGTTGGCCGGCCGGCGAGGGGGAGGGGTGCGCGCGGACTGGGTTGAGGGTGACGGTGCAGCCGAGCCGGTTGAGCGGGTTGATGGTCCGGCGGGTGGCGCGTTCGGGGTCGCGCTGGGTGAAGTTGGTGCAGCCGAGGCCGTGGCAGGGGGCGTTGTCGGTGTGCATGTGCCGGCTCGCGGCGATGATCGAGTGCTCGACGGCGACCAGTGCACTGAGTGGGCCGTGTCGGGCGGTCAGCCGCTTGTGACGGGCCTGCGGACAGGCGTCCGTCCTTGGTTCTCGCCGCGCCGAATGCCGCGAGGCCGAGGGCTCCTCTGGGACAGGGGTTGCCGGGCCGGACTTTGGTGTTCCTGGTGCGGCCGGCGGACTCGTGGTGGGCGGGGCAGACCCCGGCCCAGGACGTGAGGTGCCCGGCGGAGGGGAAACGGGTCATGTCGCCGCCGGTCTCAGCGATGATCACTTCGGTGGTGGCCTGGTTGATGCCGGGGATGGTGCCGAGCAGGTCGAGGGCGCCACGAAAGGGGGCCATCGCCTCGGCGGGTGACCGTCAAGGCCGGACTATGAGGGGGGCGATACGCAATATAATATTCCATATCGCCCTCTGAGGATCGCCCTCTGAGGTGATCTTGATGGCTGTCGTGCGATCGTTTACGGTGCGGAGTCTGTGATCCTTCGGTCGATCTCGAAGGCGAGGGTCAGCTCGGCCAGCTCGCGGGGTTGGGACAATGTCCGGCCCGTCTGGTCTTGGAGTCGGCGCAGGCGGTGCCGGACGGTGTTCGGGTGGCAGAACAGGGCGGTGGCGGCGCGGTCGGCGGACCCGCCGGCGTCGAGCCAGGTGCCGAAGGTGTCGAGCAGCAGTGCGCGGTCATGTCCGGGAGCCTGGTGGAGCGGGCCGAGGATGGTTCGGGCTACGGCGCGCATGATCTGCGGGGCGCTGGCCGCGGCGATGGCCAGCGGGTCCCGGTCGAAGACGGTGACCCTCCGCCCCTCGTATGAGCCGCGCAGCGCGATTCTGGCCAGTTTCAGAGCGTCCGCGGATTTACGCAGGTCGTGGTAGGGCGGGCTGATCCCGACGCTGCCCTTGGCGGCCTTCTCCAATGCGTCGGCGAGCTCCTTGATGTGAGGGCGGGCGGCGGGTAGTCGTGCGATGCCGACTTCGGCGTCATGCAGCAGTCGCCACGCGGAGGCCACGCCGAGGGGTTGGAGCGCGTCCTGGACGCGCGGGAGCGCGTGGCGTGCGACCTCTGGCACCTGGGCGGCGATGACGACGTAAGGCCCCTGTGCCGGCAGGCGCAGGATGTCGGCGGCCTCGTAGAAGTTGGTCTCGTCCAGGCGGCCTTCGAGTAGTGCCTCCATCACGGCCGAGCGTTCGGCTTCGCGGGTGAGGGTCTGGGAGGTGATCTCCTCGCGGTAACCGTCGGCCATCTCCTGGGTGAAAATGTCGAGCACGAGCCACATCTCCGAGGCGGCGCGTAGGGCAGCCTCGGGCGCGACCTCGCCGGTGGCGGTAGGTTCGGCCAGGCGTTCCCACAGGAATCGGGCGCTGACGCGATAGGCCTCCATCACCGAGGTCAGCGGTACCCCGGCCTTTGCGCGGCGTCGTCCGTTGTCCCGGGACTCCGGCGAGGCGTGTGCCGGGACGTGTCCCATCGGCCCGAAGACGAAGTCGATGTTCTCCAGGCAGGTGCGGCGCAGTTCCGCGGCCGTGATCACCGCGTCGCTCCGATAGACCGGCACGGCCGCTCGGATCCGCTCGGCCATCTCGTCGGCCAGTTCGCCGGCCCGTTCGAGCATCCGAGCGCCCAGCAGTGCAACCTGCGCGCCAACAGGGTCAGGCACTGGATGTTCCATGAACCAATCTTAGGCGTCGGCGGGTTCCGAACCGCCAGGATTTCAGCCTCCATGCGGCGCCGTCGTTGTCCCACGGAACAATCCAGCCGCGAACATCGTGTCGCTCCGGACATCGCTCCCGTCTTGAGGGCGGGTCAGGATGAGGGGCGGCAGGAACCCCGGTCCTGTCCACTCGGCACCGTCATCGCGTCCGAGAGACACCTGGAATCGAAAGGCGGCACGCTGATGAGTCTGACCTCCCGTGAAAGGCACGAGATCACCCGGGCGAACGCGTCGGGCCTCAAGCCGGTCGTGTTCGTGCACGGGCTGTGGATGCTGGCCTCCAGTTGGGAGCCGTGGCGCTCGTTCTTCGAAGAGAACGGCTACGCCACCCTCGCCCCGGGCTGGCCGGACGACCCGGAGACCGTCGCCCAAGCCCGGGCGAATCCACAAGTGTTCGCAGGCAAGAGCGTCAAGCAGGTCACCGACCACATGGCCGAGGCCATCGGCGCGCTCAGCCGGCGCCCGGCCATCCTCGGCCACTCCTTCGGTGGCCTCATCACTCAGCAACTGGCCGGACGGGGCCTGGCCACAGTCTCGGTGCCGATGGACTCCGCTCCGTTTCGCGGAGTGCTCCCACTCCCGCTGTCCGCACTCAAGTCCGCGCGCCCGGTTATCGGCAACCCGGCCAACTACCGGCGGGCCGTGGCGTTGACCTACGACCAGTTCCGCTACTCGTTCGCGAACGCGGTGAACGAGAGCGAGGCCAAGCGCCTGTACGAGACGTATCCGGTGGCCGGCTCCGGGATCCCGCTGTTCCAGGCCGCCACCGCGAACGTCAACCCGTTCACCGAGATCAAGGTCGACACGCGGACCCCTCGGCGCGGCCCGATGCTCCTGATCAGCGGAGAGAGAGACCACATCGCACCGTCCGCGATCGCCAACGCCTCCTACGAGAAGCAGAAGCGCAATCCCGCAGCCACTCTCCTCCATGAGATCCCGAACCGAGGCCACTCCCTCGTGTTCGACAGCGGCTGGCAAGAGGTCGCCGAAGTGGCCCTGGCCTTTATCAAGGAACACCACTGAGAGGGCGTTCAGCGTGGGTGAATTGCTGCTTATGTTCTAGTAGGTGCCTCGCCAGTTTGGTGCGGTCTCGTCGTTATGCGCTTGGTGAGATTGTCGATCGACGTGATGTTGATCATGGCTTCGGAGCTGGTGGCGAGGGTCTCGTAGTAGCGGGCGAGACGTCGGTGCATCATGGTCCAACCGATACTCCACTCCACTATCCAGCGCCTTTTCGCGACGTGATAGCCGCGAACTCCAGGGTTTCTGTTGACGACTTCGACGTCGATTCCGGGCTGCGCGCCATGCTGGGCGACGGCCTTCGTGGAGCCGGTATCGACCCAGCTCTCGGAGATGGCCGGGTATGTCTTCTTGGTCTGGTCGAGGAGGCGTATCCCCAGGGCGTTTTCGGAGAGGCTCGCGGCGGCGACGGTCACGGCGAGGATCAGGCCGATCGTGTCGGTGAGGATGCCCCGCCTCCGGCCCACGATCTTCTTCGCGGCGTCCGTTCCCTGGCTGGTCACGGGCGCGTTGGTGGAGGTCTTCACGCTCTGGGTGCCGATGGCGGAGCCTGTGGGTTCGGGCTTGCGTCGATACCGGTAGCCCAGGGGCAATCCGGCGTTGTTGTTGGTGTGCCAAGAGCGGGTCAGCTGAAGTCATTTGGTGAGCGGCTGTCGGACCGGGTCGGGGCCGAGTGCGGCGTGCTCGCTCCGGCCGGGTTCACGTACGCGCCGCAGGCGGCGGACCTGCCGGACCAGAAGATGTGGCGCATCGACCTCGGGGCCGACTGCGGGGCCTTCCAGGACGTGGCCGGGGACCGGGGGCGACCTGGTGGGGATCGAGCGGCACTGGGAGGGCATCCTGCAGATCATCGGTTCCGTCCCCACCGGTGCGGGGCGGGCCTGCGACGTGATCCGGATGCTGTCGCGCGACGGGCCGGCCGACCCCGCTGGGCGACGCCGTCGCGCATTACAGGCGGATCGCCGAGACGACGCACCTCCTGCGGCCGGCGGACGAGCCCGGCCACCGGCGGCAGATCAGGACGCAGGCCGACCTGAGGGAGAGCCGCCACGCGCTCGCCCGCGAGATCTTCCACCGCAGGGCTGGGCGGCTCTACCGGAACTACCAGGACGGTACGGAGGACCTGTTGACCGAACTGCTGGGAAGTGGGCCGACGAGGCCCCGCAGTTCGACGCACGGGGACGAGAACGGCAGCGGGTGCCGGACTCAGATTTGGTCATAGTTCCAGTACTTGTCGAACTGCGGGGCCCAGACCTCGGGCCCCGGGGTTGTGGTGCTGCCGCAGGCGCCCAGTACCGCCTGGGAGCGCCGTCCCGTGTCCCGGGTGCACTGCCCGGTGCTCGCCTCGGCGATCTCCCAGCGGTTCGGTTGCTCCGCGGTGCCGCGGTAGTTCCAGGTGAAGGTGGAGCAGCCCGAGCCGGTGGTCAGGATGACCGGGGCTCCGGGTGTGGGGCTGCCGCCCTGCGGGCCGAGGCAGTAGGTGCCGAAAGCGCCGATCGTGAAGTTGCCGTTGCCCAGGTTCTGGAAGTGGAAGCGCTGGTGCAGCGCGTCCTTGCAGTCGAAGGTCTGGACGACGGTTCCGGGCTTCGGGCGACCGCCCCCGCGGAGGTCGAGGCACTTCCCGCTGACTGCGGCGCGCAGTTCGTAGATGGCCGCGTTGCGGAAGCTCGTCGTGTACCGGATGCCGGGGTTCTCGGCGGCCTGCGCCGAAGTCGGCACGAGCAGAGCGAACAGTCCCGTCAGGGCAGCCACCACGCTGTGCCTGCCGAGTCGGCTTGGCTTTCGAGCCACGCGATCTCTCCTGTCCCATGAAAGCGATGACGCGGGGAACTTACCGTAATTCACCGAATGCCCCATGTTGCGTTCTCGGTGGCGCGTCTGTCTGTTCCCGGATGGCCGCGGTGACTTCCGGCAGGACGTACGAGACGGCTGCCGGTCCGTCGCCGATGGCATCGGTCTGCTGGTTCTCCTCCTGACACCCGGTCTGACGGGGGCGGGTGCCGGACGAGGTGGTCCGTGGCCGTGCGGCGGCCGTCCGCCGCGAGTTGACGGGCTCGATGTGACCGGTCGGCCCGTCAGTTGGTTCACCGGAATCGGGGGACACGGACGGACAGATCTCCGCCGCGTTCCACTCCTGGACAAAATTGATCTTTGTAAGGGGCATGTAACAGGGATCGGACAATTATTGATCGCAAACGGTCCAACGTGGTGTCCTGCAGTGGAGCCGAGGAAGAGCATCGGACGCGGACGCGTGGCCGATGGACGTAGTGCCTTGGCCGGTACCGGTACGGGAACAGCGCTGGGCGGCGAGCGACAGGGGTCGCCGCTTCTGGTCCCCCGCTTCCGGAGCCGTGGAAAGCGAAGCCGCTCGCCTTTCCAAGCGGGTGGCTGACTGTACAGAGGAGACGCACATGCGCAGGAAGCTCGCTCAGGCCGCCGTCGTGGTGGCCGGAATCGTGGCCATCGCCGGAGGTACCGCTGTGACCGCTCAGGCGGCTGAAGGGGCGCCGATCAAGATGGCCAGCTTCGATCTGTGTGCCGGGTGGGGCCACTCCTTGGAAGAGCAGGGCGTCATCAAGGGTTACCACTGCGACAACATGAACCCCGAAGAGCAGTGGTACCTCACGCCCGTCTACTAAAGACTCCGGGCCCCGTCCGCGGGCCGACAGCACAGCCAGGCCATGAAGGGCCGGGCCCTCGCCGGGCCCGGCCCCTCGCCGTGTTTCCCGCCTTCAGCCGCGTGCCCCGCTCGTGAGCGGGGGCGGCACCGGGCGGAGTTCCTCACGTGCGGGCGGCGTCGCCCTGGGCGATTTCCGGCAGGGGAAGCTCCCTTCCGGGGAGAGAACAGGGCGGGGCGGTTCCGATCGACGGGCGAAACGACCCCGGCGCTCCGTGCGGTGGCGAGGGCCAGCTCGAACAGGAGGCGCCCCAGGCATTGTCCCTGAAGCCCTCCAGCGGTTCTCCCTCGACGGAGACAGGGCCCAGGATGCGATCGTCCCGCTGACGACGGTGATCCGGCGACGAGTCATTTGCTGGGGAGAACGGTCCCTCCCTCCCGGCAGGTCTTCATGAGGGCGGCGTCGTAACCCTCTTCCACTGCGAGGTGTGGTCGTGCCGGGGGAGCAGGAAGGGGGTGATCAGCATGAGAAGACCGGCAACGGCGATTGCGGTGCGGGGGCTGGTGATGCCGGCCAGCAGGCCCCACAGCCCGGTCATGGCCGCGACAGTCGCCTTACTGGTGACCGACCACGCTGACAGGGTGCGGGCGATCCGGTCCGTCGCTGTCCGGTCGAGCCGGTAGGTGGCGAACACCGGGTTGAACACGCCCATGCAGGTGATCAGTCCGAACTCGACCGCGATGACGAGCACGAGCCCGGCCACGCCGGGGTGGATGAAGGCCAGTCCGAGCGACCAGCACGCGCGCAATGTCCCGGCGGTGAGCATGACCTTGTGCCGTCCGAACCGTGCGACGAGCCGGGAGGCCAGCCGTGAGCCGATGATGCCGCCGACACAGGGCAGCCCGAACGCGAGGCCGTACTGCCAGGGGGCGAACCCGAGGTCGCCGAGCATGAGGACGGCGAGCAGCGGCGAGGTCGCCATGATCAGGCCGCTGACCAGAACCGTGTTGAAGAACAGGGGGCGCAGGGCCGGGTGGGCCAGGATGTAACGCCACCCTTCGAGCAGGTCACCGACCCGGAGTCGCGCCCCCTGCGTACCGGTGCGCACGGGGCGCGGCTCGCTGCCGCCGATCGCCCGAATCCCCGTGGCCGAGAGCAGATAGCTGACCGCATCGGCCACCACGGTCATCACCGGGCCGAACAACCCGATCGCGGCTGTGCCGACCGGTGGTCCGAGCACGGTGGCGGTCCAGGTCGTGGACTCGAATCGCCCGCTCGCGACGAGCAGGTCCTCCGGCCGCACGAGCGCCTTCAGATACGCGCCACTGGCCGCGTTGAAGGCGATGTCGGCCGCACCGACGACGGCGGACACAACCAGGAGTTGGACAAAACTGAGCAGGCCGAGTGCGTACGCGGCGGGGACACTCATCAGTGCCACGAACCGGGTCAGGTCCATCGTGACCATCACCGGCCGCTTGCGGCGGTACTCCACCCACGGCCCGAGCGGCACCGCCATCGCGGCCCCCACGGCCAGCCCTGTTGCCGCCAGCACCGACACCTCGGTCGGCCCGGCGTGCAGCACAAGGATCGCGATCAGAGCGAACGCGTCGAACGCGAGCCGTGTGCCGAACGTGCTGACCGCGTACGCCGCCCACAGCCACCCGAACCGCCGGCCCAACCGTCTCCTGCCCACCATGCTCAACGCACCCCTCGATGTCCCGCCCGAACAGGTCGACGTTGACCGATAAGAGCAAAGCTGGCAGCACAACAGCAGGTCAAACAACCAATCTGCCGGAGGCCACAACCAGATGTTGTGCACTAGGGTGCGTCGGTGTGGACCTCGACACCGTCCGGACCTTCGTCGCCGCCGCCGACGCGGGGCAGTTCCAGGAAGCCGCCGCTGAACTGGCGCTCACCCAGCAGGCTGTCTCCAAGCGCATCGCCACGCTGGAACGCGGCCTCGGCGTGCGGCTGTTCACCCGCACCGCGCGCGGCGCCGAGCTCACCATCGACGGGCAGGCGTTCCTGCCCCACGCGCGCGAGTTGCTGCGCGTCGCCGAACGCGCGGTCGCCTCCGTACACACCGGCAGCCGACCGCTGCGCGTCGACGTGCTCGCCTCGCGCGGCGCGGCGTCGGGCCTGATGCGGGGCTTCCATCGCGCGCACCCCGAGACAGAGCTCGACGTGGTGTGGCTGTTCCGTATCGAGACGGCCGTCGCCGCCATCCGGTCCGGTACGATCGACGCGTCCTTCCGTGCCGTCGCCGTGCCCGGCAGGCCCCTTCCCGAGGACATCGAGTCCGTCCGGGTGCTCGACGAGCCGCTCCAACTCCTCACCGGCCCCGCCCACGCGCTGGCGGGGGCCCGGTCGGTGACCGTCGCTCAGCTCGCCGGGCACCGCATCTGGATGCCCGGCCTCGTCCCCGGTACCGAGTGGGCCGCCTACTACGACGACCTCGTCGCCGAGTTCGGCCTCACCATCGAGGCGACCGGCCCCAACTTCGGCTCCGACGCGCTCCTGGACACCGTCGCCGACACCCCTGCCCTCGCCACCTTCATGGGCGAGCAGACCCGCCTCGTCTGGCCCGCAGGCCACGGCCTGCGCCGCATTCCGGTGACCGACCCGACGCCCGTCTACCCGCACTCACTGATCTGGCGCCGCGACAACCCACACCCCGCACTCACCACGCTCCGCGACCATCTCGGCTCCACACAGCCCGACCGCCCCGGCAGTGAGACGTGGACACCCGCATGGACACCCGCATGGACACAGCGGTAAGCAGCACCGGGGCAACCATCGGCAACGACCTCACGAGCCGCAACAGCCAGTTCTGCGTCCCCTCGTCGTCATCGTCGAGCCCGACACCGTCCGGGTCGCGCGACGAGGACCAGTTCGGTTCACTCGGTCCGGTCCTGAACACCGTGTGCTCTGGACGACGTGGTACGTCGGCGCCGCCCGCGCCCAACTCCGCGCCGACGCCGACCACAATCCGGCCCGGCGCGGCCGCCGCCGGCCCGCTGGAGCACGACTTCCTCACCGACCTCGATGCCGAGGTGCCTCCCCGCCTACGTCCGACTGGGCGAGGAACAGGTCGGCGGGTTCTTCCTCCTTCGGATGCTCTGCAGTCTCCTCGGGAATCTGCCGGCCGGTGCGGGGAGGTCGCCCGCACAGACGGATCGCCGCCCAACGGGGTTGTGTGCCGCAGCGGATCCCTGCCGGCCGAAGCTGCCGACCGGCAGGTGGAGGAGTGTCTGCCGCGCCCGGGGTTGGGCCGGGGAGCCCGTGTCCAGAGGAGCACGGGCACCTCCGACGCTTCTCAGCCGAGCCGGTCGGCCACCTGCTTGCGCAGGTCGGGAAGCATTTCGTAGAGCTTGCCGCCCGGGCAGCCCGTCACGTTCACGTCCCTGTGGCTGGAGATGACCGGTACGTCGAGCACCGTGCCCACCGGGTGCGGGTTGGTGCCGCCTCCGCCGGCCGAGACGAGCTGCGTGGAGCCTTCCGGCTTCAGCTGGTACTGGCCGCCCTTCCAGACGAGCAGGTCGGCCAGGCTCTTGGCCATGGCTTCGCTCGGCTTCGGGTCAGGGCCGGTGTCCTCGCCGCCTTCGCTGTTGTTCGGCTCGAAGTTGCCGAGCATCGCGACACCGAAGGTGTTGGTGTTGAAGCCGGATGCGTGACCGCCGAGGATGCCGGGAATCGCGGTGCCGGGCTGCATCTCGATGGAGCCCTTGCGGCCTTCCCAGATGCCACCGAAGCGGTCGACGATGAAGTGGTAGGGGAAGTCGCCGTAGCCGAGGACCAGAATGTGCTGGATGTAGATGCCGTTGATGATCTGCGGCACCTGCTCCTGAGTGTAGGAGTTGTTCCCCGTCACGGTGTGATGGACGAGGGCAGCCTTGATCGAGGGCTGGGTCTTGTACCCGGGATCGGCCAGCGTCTCGTCCGCGCCCCAGTCCTTCCGCAGCTTCACGTCCGCCTGTGCGGCCTGTGCGGCCTGTGCGGCCCGCGCGGGCTTCGGCTGACGGTCCGGGGAAGAGGTGGCCGGGCTCTGGGCCGGGTCGATGAACGACAGCCGCAGGTCCTGCGGCAGGCTGCCCTTCGGAGATGTGAAGCGGACCTCCGCCCCGTCCGCGTCGTCCGTGTAGAAGGCGGGTGCGCCGGCCCGCTTCGCCTCCTCGGCCACACCCTCGGCAGGCTCCAGGGGAACGTTCCGCCACGATTCCCAGGCACCGTTGCGGTGGATCCGCGTCTCGGCGGTCAGCCCGCCGTCGACGGCGGACTCCTTCTTCCAGCTGAGGCCGATCGACGAGAAGTGCTCACCGGTGATCTCACCGGTGGAGAACACCTTCCCGGTCTGTGATGCGGCCTTCGCCGACAGGGCGCCGGAGGGCTTGCCGTCGCGGTCGGTGAGCGTGGTTTCTTCGACCTGAGAGGAATCCGCTGCCATCGTTTCGATCGCCGTCGCCGCGGTGCTGGTACCCGCGGCGACGAGGGGTGCCGTCAGTGACACCACCCCGAGAGCAACCGCGGGGATGGTTTGACGAAATCTCATGAACTTCCCTATGTCGTCACTATGCCCCAAGCCGCAGCACGAGGGGGCGCGACGTGGTAACCGACCGATGTCGCACCGGACTTGCAGGTCTGAGGGTCTCGGCTCATCCTACGATCAGTGATTCTTCCCAGCGGTCAGAAAGTCCACCGGCACGCGGATCGAGGATCTTCCGCCGAACCCCCGGAACAGCCCGATCGCCCGTGCTGGACGACCAAGATGGAGTGCGCGGCGTCATGCCGGCCGGCTGCACGGGGTCCGTCATCCACCACGCCGAACCAGGGAGCCCCCACCGCTACTGAGCCGAGCACACGGGGATCGGCGGCATTGGCACCGCCGAGGACAGTCGGCGCCGGCGTACGGCTGAGCCACTCCTGATCCCTGGCTACCGGGACTGCGGTCGTCCAGCGACAGGAACTCCTGCGGAACCGTCCTCACAGCGCACTTCCCTCCCCCAGCCCCGGGACGCCTGCCGCCCCGGCCCGGTGAAGACCGCCCGGTCCACGAAAACTCATCGGCCGACGTTGCCGATTCCTTGATCCCGTCCACCGTACGAGCTTCCACTTCGGCATCCGGATGTTCCGCGCGCCGTCCTGGGCCTCGGCACCGCCCCGGCTGCCGCGCTCACCGCACGGCAGGGCCGCCGGACCCTTCGTGGCCCTGACCCCAGCGGTTTCACGTCCGGGCGGCGGCGAGGACGGCGCTGAGTGCGACGGTGGCGTCGAGGAGAGCACGGGAGCGAGCGTTGATGTTCTCATCGCGGGTCGTCAGCGCGGCTGCGATGTCCTCCGTACGCTGTCCGCGCCGCAGGCCCGGCATCAGGGTCCGGAGCTGATCGATGCGGTACCCGGCGCCGCGGAGCTGGTGGACGATCCGGGCGTCCCGCGTCTGCGCCGGTGAATATCGTCGCGTATCCCGGGGGAAGACCCGGTCCGGGACGGCAAGCCCCTCCGCGTCCCAGTGGCGCAAGGTCGATGAGCGCACTCCGAGCGCGGCGGCGAGTTCGGAGACGCTCATCGCGTCCGACGGGCGTACGGCGTCGACCCGTTCGGCAGAGATCGCCGCGGCGGCCCCTTTGGCGAGTTCGAGGTCCGTACGCTCCCGGTCGAGTCGGGCGTGTGCCGCGTCGAGGAGTGCGAGCACTTCCGAGGCAGGGCGCTCATGCGCGGCGCGAACGATCCGTTTGGCCTCCACCGGGCCCGTGCCGAGTGCGAGGGCCCGGTAGGCCGACGCGGACCGCAGATGAATCTCCCCGTAGATCCGGTAGCCCGAGGCCGAGCGCGCCGCCGGCGGCAGGACCCCGTCACGTTCGAGATTGCGTACCTGCTGAACGGAGTACCCGGCGCGTCGTGCGACATCGACCGTACGCATGGCCGACTTGAGAGTTGACACCCGATTGACCCCTGTCTTCCGGCTCGAAGTCTCCACAAGCACCTTAATGAAACGCTTGAGCACATGACCGAGCGAATGACCATGGAAGAGATCATCGACTTCGTGGAGAACCTGGACGGAGCCCTGGCCGTCAGGCCGGAGCCAGGCGACGGCTCACCGGAGATCAGTTGGGGGGATACGTTCTTCTTCTACTCCCCTGAGGGCGTCATGCCGGCATCGACGCAACCGTTCGCGACGATCGTGACGAAGAACCAGCCGGGCGACGAGAGGTCACGCCTGGACCGCCCGGACACGTTCCGCGTCAATGTGGCCGCCGGGAAGGAGCTGTTCGTCCGCTGGACCGGCCACGCGCCGCGCGCATCAGCCGCCGACGGCGACCCTGGTGTCACCGACGCCGTGATGGCACACCCCGTCTACGGTTCCATGGGCTGGCTCGCGGTGGTCAACCCCGGCCCGGAGACCGACGAGGCCCTACGCGAACTGCTCCGCACGGCCCATCACCTCGCACGCTCACGCCATGAACGACGGACGGACTCGACGACGAGCTGATGAGGAAGGCCGCCAGGGGCGGGCCCCGGCCGGGGCCCGCCCCTGGCGGCGAGCGTCGCGATGCCCGACGCGTAGGAGGAATCCGGCACTTGGCCGCCACCGACCCACGATCGCAGGAGGCGACGACTCAACCGTGCCCACCGCGCGATGCCGCTCCGATCAGGCTTGAAAGATCGCGGATCGGCTCAGTTGTCCTCGGGCTCCGGCAGGATCCTGACCGTCAGCGGCTGGGTTTCTCCCAGGAGGGTGAAGGAGCCCCTGAAGTAGCCCCCCTCCGGGGGCGCGTCGGCATCGGCGGCGATGTCGACCGTGATGGGCCGGTTGAAAGTGATGCGGTTGAAGGGGAAGTACCCGCTCGCGCTGAGCCCGTCGGCCGCGATGCGTGTGGTGCAGCCCGGACGGTCGCAATTGGTGTTGAGGGCGATGATTCTCGTGTACGGCGGCGCCTCGATGTCGAGGTAGCCCGGACCGCGGCGCGTCTGCCCGTCCGGCGGAAGGATCACTCTCCGGGCGGCGCCACCCGCCTCCAGCTCGGGAATGTTCTGCTGCGGCGGCACCGCGAGAACCGCACGCGTGGACGTGGCCGGTCCGGGCGCCGCCATCGCGGCAGGCGCCACACAGCCGAGCAGTACGGTGGCCGCGACCGCCAGAGCCGGCAGCCGCTTCTTCCTGGTGACCATGGTCGATTCCCTCTCTCCGGCGACACCGCGTGTACGACGTGGAGGCGGGACAGCGCCCCGGCCCACCCCGATTCTTCGCCCCGTACGGCTGGATATGCCCACATGCCGGGAGATTCCCCTGAAAGAGCGGTCGGTGCGGGCCGCTCGGCTGTGGCCGTCCTGAGACATTTCCGCGAGGAAGGGCGGGGCAGGAATGGCGTTGACCATGGTTCTGGCGGTGAACACCCGCAGGGCCATTGAGCAGGACAAGGAGTGTTGTTGATGCGTACCAACCGGAAGTTCGCCGTCACCCTCGCCGCCGCCGTGCTGGCGGGCACCGCTGGTGCGGGAGTCGCGCAGGCTTCGCCGGCGACGGGCGGGAGCGTTGCCCCGTCCGCCTGCCGTCCGGCCAACCACACCGCGAAGATCACCCAGGCGGACAACACCGCGGGGCACCGTCACTACCGCGTGACCCTGACCGCGCCGAGCGGCTACGAGCCGTGCGAGCTGGCCGGTTCGCCCACCGACGTACGGTTCTCGGACCACGGTTCGGACAGCGGGGTCACCGCCGGCAGCTACGGAAGTCAGGGGACCGTGGTGACCTTCGGCCCGGGCCACCCGGTGCACTTCGACATCCAGGTTCCGAACACCGGCGGCGGTGCCGCCGCGGACGAGGCGTCGTTCACGCTCCAGGCGCCCGGCGGTCGGATCCCCGGCACGTCCTTCGCCGAGGGCGGGCTCACGGTGGCGGCCGGCACCCTCGTCGGCCCGGTCCAGCGCGGCGCCTGACCTCCTTCCGCACCGTGGTGGCGTTCCCGGCGGCAGTGTCCTCGCCGTGGGAACGCCATCGCGTTCTTCGACCTGCGTGTGCCACCGATCGGCACGACCTGCCCTGTCCCCGTGGGTGCCACCGGGGGAGGCGGGCCCCTCAGTCGGACCGGGTGGTGAAGCAGCGGCCCTTGCCGAGGTCGTCGACGAGTCAGCGCCCGGTCGGCTCCCGTCCGAGGAGCCGGTCAGTGCCGTCGCTCTGGCGGTGCGGGATCGGTGAGGGACGCGACGAGCCCCCGTCTCGTCATGAGGCGGGGGCTCGGGGCGGGGAGGCGGCCACGCCGCCCCGGAAGAGGGCCGTCAGGCGGCGGTGCTGGTGAAGGCGGCGAGGACACCGGCCGCCAGGGCCGAGCGTTCGACCATGCCGCTGAGCGTCACGTGCTCGCTGCGGGCGTGGGCGCCGCCGCCCACCGCGCCGAGCCCGTCGAGGACGGGGGTGCCCGCGGCGAGGATGAAGTTCCCGTCGCTGGCGCCGCCCACGGCCGTCTCGCGCAGGTCGAGGCCGAGCGGCGCGGCGCAGGACCTGGCGAGGGCGAAGACCTGGCCGACGCCCTCGGTGCGCTCGAAGACCGGACGGTTCCAGCCGCCGTCGAGCTTCAGGCCGGTCCGCGTGTCGACCGGGGCGAGCCCGGCCAGAGCGGCGTCCAGACGGGCGCGTTCGGCAGAGGTCGCGACCCGTATGTCCAGGTGGGCGGTGGCCTCTCCCGCCGTGACGTTGCTGCGGGTGCCGCCTTGGAGCACGCCGACGTTGACGGTGGTTCCGGCCGCCGGGTCGGCGAGGGCCTCCAGCGCGAGCACCTGGCGGGCGATCTCGTTGACCGCGCTGGCGCCGGCGTTCGGGTCGAGCCCGGCGTGTGCCTCCTCGCCGGTCACGGTGAGGCGGAACAGTCCGACGCCCTTGCGGGTGGTCTTCACCGCCCCGTCCGCGCTCGCCTCGAAGACCAGCGCCGCCCGGGACTTCCGCGCCTCGGCGACGATGACGCCGCTCGACGCCACGCTGCCGGTCTCCTCGTCCCCGTTGAGCAGCAGGGTGCACTCGGGACGCGGCAGGCCGAGGGCCGTGAGCGCGCGCAGCGCCCAGACGGCCTGGACGAGTCCGGCCTTCATGTCGAACACGCCGGGCCCGGAGATACGGTCCCCCTCCCGGCGGTAGGGCCAGTCCGACAGGGTTCCGGTGGACCAGACGGTGTCGTAGTGGCCGACGAGCAGCAGCGGGACGCCGGTGGACGGGCCCGTGCCGGCGTAGCGGCGGATCATGATGTCGCCCGCGTCCTCGCGCGGGATCAGCTCCTCGCTCGCGGGGGCGCCGAGGGAGGTGTCGAGCCAGCCGCGCAGCCAGTCGAGACAGTCCGCGAGGGACGCGGTGTCGTCGCTGGAGCTCTCCTGGGAGGTGTACGCGGCGAGGTCGGAGTCCATCGCGTCACGGTGCTCGTCCAGCCAGCGGTGGACGGCGACGGCCTGTGCCTCGGTCAGTGCGGGCCCGGCGGGCAGCTCGTGGCGCCCGGCGCCGTCCGTGTCCGCCGGGTGGCCGCCGGACACGGCGAGACGGTCGAGGGCGTCCAGCCGGGACTCGGACATGGTGGACGGGTCCTGCTCCAGCTCCCGCAGACCTGCCACGACGGCCCGGAGCACCGGAGCGTCCCGGCCCGCGCGGCGCGTCTGCTCGAACACCGGCGCGTAGTGCGTGGTCACCTCCACCGGACGGCGGCGGACGGCCAGGTCGCGCCAGATACCGCTGCGGTCCTTGGGCTGGGTGCGCAGCCACGCGGTCAGCCGGTCGCAGGCGGCGTCGCGCAGGGCGGGGTCGTGGTCGGGCCTGAAGGCGTGCGCCTCGAAGGCGTCGAAGGACTCCAGACGCGCCCCGGCCGCGTCGGCCGCCGCGTACACCTCGGCGGTCAGCGCGTACATGGTGGCGCGGTGGCGGTCCGTGAGGTCCGCGATGGGGGCGTCGGCCAGCGCGGTGGCCGAGAGCATCGCGCCGAACGCGGACTTCGCCCAGAGGTAGCCCTCGACGTTGTCGCTGGTACGGGCGGGGCCCCACGCCTGGAGGTCGGCGACCAGGGCGCGTACCCGGGCCGAGACCGGCGCGCCGCCCATCTCGCCGATGACGAACGCGCCGGGGCCGCCGTCCCGCACCACGCCCGGTTCGACGAGGTCGGCGAAGATGTTGACGAAGGCGGCGACGGTACGGTCGGCGCCGACGTGCTCCGCGATGAGCGCCTCGTTGAAGCCGTTCTGCACGGAGACGACGTAGCCGTCCGGGGCGAGGCGCGGTGCGATCCAGCTCATGGCCGCCCCGGTGGCCTGTGCCTTGACGCTGAGCAGGACGCGTCCGAGGGGCGGTCCCTGGTACGTGTCGGGAGTGGCCGCGTCGAGGCGGACGCTCTCGCGTTCCTCGCCGCGCAGGATGGTCAGCCCGTCCGCCTGGATCGCGGCCACGTGGGCGGCGTCGGTGTCGATGACGGTGACCTGGTGTCCGGCCGCCGCGAGGCTGTGGGCGAGGGTGCCGCCGATGGCGCCCGCTCCGACCACGGTGTAGGCGTCGCCGGTCATGAGGTGTGTCCCTTCGTGGTGCCCGGAAGCGTGTCCGGAGGTGTGTTCGGGCGTGCGTCCGGGTGTGTACCCGGCGGTGTGTCCGGTGTGTCCGGTGTGTTCGGGGTGTGGCTTCCGTGGGGGCCGGTGGTGGTGGCCGGGTCTTCCGAGGCGGTGCCGGCCGGGGGCCACAGCCGGGGGAGGTGGCTCGCGCCGGTGCTGCTGCCGCCGTCCACACGCAGGATCTCGCCGGTCACCCAGGAGGCGTCGGGGCCGGCGATCCACACGACGGCGCGGGCGATGTCCGCCGGGGTCCCCGGCCGCCCCAGCGGGTTGACGGAGACGGCCGCCGCGTACTCGTCGGTGACGGGGTTGCAGGCGCTGTCGACCCCGATGAACCCGGGGCTGACGGCGTTGACCCGGATGCCGTGCGGGCCCAGTTCGAGGGCCGCGGCGCGCGTCGCCATCTCCAGCGCCGCCTTGGAGCTGGCGTACGGGCCACCGCCGGGCCGGGCGCGCAGCGCGGAGCCGGAGGAGATGTTGACCACCGAGGCGGTCCGGCCCGAGGCGATGGCACGGCGGGCCAGTTCGCCCGTGGCGAGCACCGGGGCGCGGGTGTTGAGCGCGAAGACGCGGTCCCAGTCGGCCGCGGTGACCTCGGTGATGTCGAGCGACGGGTAGATGCCCGCCGCGTTGACCAGCACGTCCACCGGCCCGTGGGCCTGCCAGCCGTCGCCGACGGCGCCGGCCGGGCCCTCGGCGGAGCACAGGTCGCGGACCTGGTGGGCCGCGCCGAGGGCGTTCGCGGTGTCCGCGAGCCGGGCGGCGTCGAGGTCGACGAGTGTCAGCCGGTGGCCGGCCGCCGCGAAGTGCTCGGCGACGGCCCGTCCGATGCCGCTCGCGGCGCCGGTGACCAGTACGTGCGCCATCAGGCGAACTCCTTGTCCTTCGTCTCGGGCATGGTCAGGTAGATGATGAGGGAGACCAGGGCGGCGCCGGACACGTACAGCCACAGCTTGTCGGCGTGCCCCGAGTCGCTCATCCAGGTGGTGACGTACGGGGCGGTACCGCCGAAGACGGCGACGGCCAGCGCGTACGGCAGGGCGATACCGGTGGCGCGCACCTCCGGCGGGAACTGTTCGGCCATGATCACCGCGCAGTTCGCCGAGTAGCCGAGGATCAGCAGCATGCCGGTGAGCTGCACCAGGAACAGGACGAGGAAGCTGTCGTTCAGGAGGTGCAGCATCGGCCAGGAGAGGAGGACGAAGCCTCCCGCGAACCCCGCCAGGGTGGGCTTGCGCCCCAGTTTGTCGGAGAGCATCCCGGCGAAGGGCAGCAGCACGATGAAGATGACCAGACACAGGGTCTGGGAGAGCAGCGCCCGCTCCAGCGGGATTCCCGTGGTGAGGTTGGCGTACGTCGGCAGGTAGTTGACCCAGATGTAGTACGTCAGCGTGCCGGCGATGGTGATGCCCGCGACCCGCAGCGCGGCGGCCGGGTGCTCGACGAACATGGCCTTCAGCGGGTTCTTCCGGTCCTGCCCGCCGGCCTTGGTCTCGTTGAAGGATTCGGTGTCCTCGACGGTGACGCGCAGCCAGAGCCCGACGAGGCCGAGCAGCGCGCCGATCAGGAAGGCGGCCCGCCAGCCCCAGCTGTGCAGGGCGTCCTCGCTGAGCAGCGAGGTGAAGGTGGTACCGAGCAGCGAGGCGATCAGAACACCGCCCGCGACCGACACCTGCTGCCAGGACCCGGCGAAGGCGCGCCGTCCGGGCGCCGCGGACTCCACCAGGAACGCCGAGGACGAGCCGAACTCACCGCCCGCGGAGAAGCCCTGGGCGAGCCGCGCCAGCAGCAGGATCACCGGGGCGGCGATGCCGATCGTCTCGTAACCGGGGGTGATCGCGATGACGAAACCGGCGCCCGCCATCAGACCGATGGTGAGGGAGAGCCCCTTCTTACGGCCGTGCCGGTCGGCGTACGCGCCGAGGACGGCGGCCCCCACCGGACGCATCACGAAGCCGACGGCGAAGACGGCGAGGGTGGAGAGGAGCGCGACTGCTCCGTCGGCCTTCGGGAAGAAGACATCCGCGATGATCTTCACGAAGATGCCGTAGAGGGCCCAGTCGACGAATTCGACGGTGTTGCCCACGGATCCGGCCACGATGGCCTTGCGCTGCCGGGGCGTCAGCTTGGTGGACGGGGCGGTACCGGATGCGGCGGTGTCGGTTGTCACGAGGGGGTTCCTCGCCTTCCTTGGAGCGTCACAGGGGGACGGATCGGGATGCGGGGGTGCGGGTCCTGATTCCTGTGGGGGGTGCGGTGCCGGCAGGCCCGGACGGGCGGGACGGCACCTGGTGGAACGGGCACGCCGGGGACAGGCGGCACACGGGGTGCGCCCGCGCCGGCCGGGGAAGCGGGTGGAGCGGGTACGGCGGCGGGGGAGCGGGGGCCGCGAGGGCGTCCCCGGGTCGGGACGCCGGGGTGCGACCGGGGCGGTGACGGGACGGGCCTCGTGCCGGGTGGGCGGGGAGGCGCCGTTCTCCGTGGTCGGTCCACCGTACGGGCCGGCCCTCCGTGGGTGCCGGGGTGCCGGGATGCCGCGGGTGCCGGGGTACGGCGTCCAGGTCAGCGGGCCGGGTTCCGCGCGAGGCAGTACTCGGCGATCTCCCGGTGGGTGGCGAACCACACCCCGTCGTGCTCGCCGATGTGGGCGAGCAGCTCGTCCAGGATGACGAGACGGGAGCGGTGGCCGATGATGTGCGGGTGCATGGTCAGCTGGAACAGCCCGCCGGCCGTGTACGCGGCGGCGAACTCGTCCTGCCAGATCCGCAGCACGTCGCGCGGCGCGATGTAGGGCCGCAGCGAGGCGAAGCGGTCCATCATGAAGTACGGCGCGTCGTCGCGGATCCACTCCACCGGGATCTCCACCACGCCGGTCGCCTCGCCGTCCTCGACCAGCTCGTAGGGCTCGTCGTCGGCCATCAGCGAGGAGTCGTAGAGCAGGCCCATCTCACGGGTGATCGCCAGGGTGTGCGGTGAGAAGTCCCAGCTCGGCGTGCGGATGCCTACGGGGCGTACGCCGCCGATCCGCTCCAGGGTGTCGGCGGACCGGAACTGGAGCTCACGCTCGGTCTCCGGGGGGAGCGACGTGTTGCGCTCGTGGATCCAGCCGTGGACGGCCAGCTCGTGGCCGGCGGCCGTGTAGGCCTTCGCCTCCTGCGGGCGCAGCAGCGCGCAGACGGCGGGCATGAAGAAACTCGCGGGAACGCGGTGCCGCTCCAGCAGGTCCAGAATCTTCGGCACGGCCACCCGGGCCCCGTACTCGCCCTGGGCGAGCTTCGCCGGACGGGTCTCACCGTCGCGCAGGGCCGGGGTCTCGTGGTCCGAGTCGAAGGACACGGCCACCGCGCAGCGGGCCCCGCCGGGCCAGGTGTCCGGTGCGAGTGAGCGCCCGGCGCGTACGTGTCCGACATGGCCGCGCCAGGTCGGTTCGTCCCATTCCCACGGCTGCTGTTCGCTCTGCGGCATCAGAATCCGGCCTTCCGTGCGAGATATATGTGCTCCGGGGCGTGCCCGAGGAGGTACCACTCCGTTCGCCATCGCTCTTGCGTGGCCCGTTGGTGATGGTCCATCGTGGCCATCTCCCGTTCACCAACCCAGGAAATCGACGAGAATCGCCATGGATCGTCTTCACGTGAAGGATTCCACCGCCTCGCCCCAGGCCGAGCTGGACGAGACGGACCTGGCCATCGCCCATGCCCTGCAGATCGCGCCACGTGCCTCCTGGACGGCGATCAGCGAGGTGCTCGGACTCAGCGCCGTGACGGCCGCCCGCCGCTGGGGGCGGATCTCGGACCGCGGCCTGGCCTGGGTGACCGCGACCGGCAGCCCAGGCCTGTGGCGGTCGCTGTGCAACGCGTTCATCGACGTGGACTGCGAGCCGTCGGCCCGGCGCGGGGTGGCGCTCGCGCTGGCCAGGGACCCGCGGACGAAGTCCGTGATGGAGCTGGCCAGCGGACGGGACATCCACGTCAACGCCGTCACCCGGGATCTGCCGGGCCTCTCCCGGTTCATCCTGGAGCGGGTGAGCCGGCTGCCCGGTGTGGTGCGGGTCAACACCCAGATCACCACGCGCATCCTCGTCTCAGGGAGCGACTGGCGGCTGGACGCGCTCCCCCGTGCGGAACAGCTGCTCCTCCAGGCCGTCGCCGACGAGACCGCGCCACGCCAGGCCGTACCCGGCACGCTGGACGGTCCGGACAGGGAGCTGCTGCTCGCCCTCGCTCCGGACGGCCGGCTGCCCGTCTCCGATCTGGCGGCGCGTACGGGCACCAGCCAGACCGCGGCCCGTCGCCGGCTGGTCCGGCTGGAGCGGACGGGCGCCGTCGCGTTCCGCTGCGAGATCGCCCAGCACATCACGGGCTGGCCCGTCACCTCACTGCTGTGGGCGCGGGCGCCGGCCCCGCGGCGACGGCAGATCTGCGAACGGCTCAGCCGGATGCCGGACGTCCGGCTGCTGACCGCGACCAGCGGCGAGACGAACATCCTCCTCTCCACCTGGCTGCACTCCGTGGACAGCGCCTACGACCTGGAGGACAGGATCGGGGCGCAGTGCCCCGGTCTTGAGATCGTCGACCACGGCATCGTGCTGCGGACGGTGAAGCGGCAGGGATGGATCCTGGACGAGCTGGGGCGCCGCCTGGAGAGCGCGCCCATCGATCCGTGGTGCGAAGGCGACATCGCGCTCCCGGAGGGCGGCTGACCCGGCGCGGTCAACGGGACGCCGGCCCCCTCCCGGCCGCTCTCGCCTACCCGCTCGTGGCCTCTCCCCGGGAGCGGACGGCGCCGGTGTCCGCGCCGAGCCGGGGCGCCGGCGCCGCGGCCGGCGCCGGGTCGCCGGAGAACACCAGGGGCGACCCCGGCGCGAGCAGCTTGCCGATGCCCGGTTGCTCGATCCAGGAGAACAGCGGGTTCTCCGCCGAGCAGCGCGGGTCCTCCTCGTACAGTTGCCGGAAGGTCTGGTACGGCCCCCACAGCGCCCCCGAGCCCTGGAGTACGGCGCGCGCCTCGGCCAGCGTCCGGGACGCGAACCACGGTTCGAGCACCGCGGCGATGGCGTGCCGGGCCGCGTACCGTCCGCCCTCCGTCGTCAGGTCCACGTCCAGCAGCGGGCCGGTCATCTCCAGCTTCTCGGTGAGGCCGGTGGCCCGGCCCAGGGAGCGGAACTGGCGGGTGGTGAGGGCCACCACCATGACCCGGCGCCCGTCGGCCGTACCGAAGTCCCGGCCGAAGCCGCCGTAGAGGCTGTTGCCGATCGGCTCCCGTGAGGCGCCGTTGATCTGGACGTCCGCGAGGTAGCCGAGGTTCCCGACGGTGGCGAGCATGACGTCGGACAGGGCCAGCGACACCTCCTGGCCCTGTCCGGTCGCCTGCCTGCGGCGCTCGGCGGCCAGCAGGCCGACCGTCAGGTAGAGCCCGGCGGCCACGTCCCAGGCCGGCAGGACGTGGTTGACCGGCGCCGGTCCTTCGCCGGTGGCGTGCGGGAAGCCGCTGGCGCAGTTGACGGAGTAGTCGACGGCCGGGGAGCCGTCGTGGTCGCCCAGCAGGCGCATCATGATCAGGTCCGGCCGCCGTGCGGACAGACGCTCGTAGTCGAGCCAGCCGCGGGACGGCAGGTTGGTGACCAGGATGCCGGCGCCGGGGCCGTCCGCGCAGATGATGTCGGCCGCCGCCCGCTGCCCTTCGGGCGTGTCCAGCGGCAGGGTCACCGACCGCTTGCCCTTGTTGAGGCTGGCCCAGTAGAGGCTGGTCCCGTCGTGGGTCTCCGGCCAGCGGTGGTAGTCGATGTTTCCGCCGACGGGGTCGATGCGGATCACCTCGGCGCCCAGCTGGGCCAGCGTCATGGACGCCAGCGGGGCCGCGACGAAGGCCGAGACCTCCACGACGCGCAGCCCCGCCAGCGGACCGCGCTGTTGATCACGGGCGTTCGAAGACGGCTGCAATGCCCTGACCTCCCCCGATGCACATGGTCTCCAGTCCGAACCGGGCTTCCCTGCGCTCCAGTTCGTGCAGCAGCGTGGTCATGACGCGGACGCCCGTCGCACCGACGGGGTGGCCCAGCGAGATACCGGAACCGTTGACGTTGACCCGCTCCGTGTCGTCGATGCCCCACTCCTTGAGCACGGCGAGCACCTGGCAGGCGAAAGCCTCGTTGACCTCGATCAGGTCCATGTCCGCCAGACTCAGACCGAGCCGCTTCAGGAGCCGCCCGGTGGCGGGGACGGGGCCGATGCCCATCCGGGAGGGCTCGCACCCCGCCGCCGCCCAGCCCTTGAGGTAGGCGATCGGGGTCAGCCCCAGCCGCTCCAGCTGGTCCTCGGCGACGACCAGGCAGGCCGCGGCGGCGTCGTTCTGCTGACAGGCGTTGCCCGCGGTGACGGTGCCACCGGTTTCCACCGTACGCAGCCCCGCCAGCTTCTCCGGCGAGGTGTCGGGACGCAGCCCCTCGTCGCGGTCGAAGACGAAGGGACCGCCCTTGCGCCGCTCGACCGTCACCGGGACGACCTCGTTCGCGAACGCGCCCGAGTCCCAGGCCGCCGCCGCCCGCCGCTGGCTGCGTACGGCGTAGGCGTCGGCCTCCTCGCGGGTGATCCCGTAGTCGCGCGCGAGGTTCTCGGCGGTCTCGATCATCCCGGAGATCTCGCCGAACCGCGCCACGGGCTGGGCCCGTTCGCGCCCCCGGTCGAGCCGGTCGTGGAGGACGGTGGAGCCGAAGCGTCCGCCCCAGCGCAGGTCGGTCGTGTAGTACTCGACATTGCTCATGCTCTCGACGCCGCCCGCCATGACGACCTCGGCCGCCCCCGACTGCACCATCATGGCCGCCGTGGCGATCGCCTGGAGCCCGCCGCCGCAGCGCCGGTCGAGCTGCATCCCGGCGACCTCGACGGGGAATCCGGCCTCCAGCGCGATCCAGCGTCCGACGCACGGCGTCTCGCTGCTGGCGTAGGACTGGGCGAAGACCACGTCCTCGATCAGGGCGGGGTCCAGGCCGGCCCGCTCGACGGCCGCCGTGGCGACGGTGGCACCCAGTCTCTCGACGGGCACGTCCCGCAGGCTGCCGCCGAAGGCACCGATGGGGGTACGGACAGGGGCGACGATCGCCGCGCGGGTCATGCGGAGGTCTCCTTCTCTACGGCTTCCACGGCTTCCACGGCTTCGGCGGTTTCCACGGCTTCGGCGGTTTCCACGGCCCTGACGGGCCCGGTGGACTCGGCGGCGCTCACGGACAGGGCGCGGAAGTCGGGGGCACGCTTGGCGAGGAACGCCCGTACCCCCTCGGCGCTCTCGGCGGAGGTGAACGCCTCGTCACTGGCGGCCAGCGAACGCTCGATCAGCTCCTCCTCGGTGAGGTCGTACGCCGCGTCGATCACCGACGCGCACAGGGCCAGCGCGCGCGGCGGGCGGCGCAGCAGGACCTCCGCCAGCTCCCTCGCGACCCCGACGGCCCCGCCGCGCGGCGCGACCCGGTTGACCAGGCCCCACGCCAGCGCGGTCGCCGCGTCCACCGGCTCGCCCAGCAGTTGCATCTCCTTGGCGCGCCCGGTCCCGATACGGCGGGCGACGCGGAACGTGCCCCCGCTGCCGGGAAAGACCCCGAGCGTGATCTCCGGCGAACCGATGCTGATCTGCTCCTCGGCGACGATCAGATCGCAGCAGACGGCGATCTCCAGACCGCCGCCGAGCGTGTGCCCGTTCAACGCGGCGATCACCGGCCGGGGGAAGGCCGCCAGCCGCGCGAACAGCTCCTGCTGCGGGCGGAGCTTCTTCGTCACCGCCTCGCCCGGCGCCCGCATCGGGGCGAACTCGACGATGTCGGACCCGGCGCAGAACGCCCGGTCCCCGGCGCCGGTCAGGATCACGACGCCGACGGACGCGTCGCTCTCCACGGCGTCCAGCGCCTCGCTCAGGCCGCGGGTCATCGCGGCGTTCCACACGTGCAGGGGCGGGTTGTCGAGGACAACGGTCGCCACCCCGTCCGTGATGCTCAGGCGGACGCGTGCGCCGCTCATATGTCACCTTCATGGTCGGTGGTTCCGGTGGGCGCCGCGGCCTGGGCCGCGGCGAGCAGGGCGCGTGCGCGGCCGAGGACGGGCGCGTCGACCATCTGTCCGTCGACGCGGAGGGCGCCCGGGGCCTGTCCGCCGGCGCCGGCCGCGTCCCACGCGGTGGTCACCCTGCGGGCCCAGGCGGTCTCGGCCCCGTCCGGGGCCCGGGCGGCGTGGACGGCGGCCACCTGCCTCGGGTGGACGCACAGGGCCCCGGTGACGCCCAGCCCCCGGGCCTGGAGCGCGGCCTCCGCCAGCGCGTCGGGCCGGTCCAGGACGGCCAGGGAGAGCGGCAGCGCGAAGGAGGCGATCCCGGCGGCCGAGGCGGCCAGCGCGATCCAGCGGCACGGCTCGGTCAGCAGCGACGGCGTGGGCGCCACGCCCAGCGCCAGCGAGAAGTCCTCGCTGCCGAACGCCAGCGCGCGCACCCGGTCCGCCCCTGCCAGCGCGGTCAGCGCGAACAGCGCGGCCGGCGACTCGATCAGCGCGATCAGCGCGACCGACTCGTCCGGCAGCCCGCGTTCCCGCTCCAGTACGCCGAGGAACGCGGCCAGCTCGGCGAGCTGTTCCGGACGCTCGGCCTTGGGCAGCATGACCGCCCGCAGGCCAGGACGGAGCGCGGCACGCAGGTCCTTCTCCCAGTCCTCGCGGTCCGTGCCGGTCCGTACCACCAGGTACTGGCCGGCCGCGGCCAGCCGGTCGACATGGCCGGGCAGACCGCGGCGCGCCGCTTCCTTGCCGGACGCGGGGACGGCGTCCTCCAGATCGAGGATCAGCCCGTCCGCGCCCCGCAGCTGCGCCCGCGCGAGCAGGCGCTCGTCCCCGGCGGGGACGAAGAGCAGCGACCGCCGGGCGGCGAGGTCGTTGACCGTCATACGGAGTCCACCTCCGCGCTCATCACGGTCCGGCCCCGGTCGTCGGCGGCGTACAGGGCCGCACCGGCCTCGGTCGGAGTGCCGTGCAGGGTGAGCTCCCGGCCGTCGAAGGCGGGCCGTACCCCGCGGAAGCGGAAGCCGGTGACGCGGGCGCCGGGCCGCTGCCGCGTGTAGAGGTCCAGCAGCAGTGTCGCCGTCAGCGGCCCGTGGACGACCAGCCCCGGGTAGCCCTCCTCCTGAAGCGCGTACGGGCGGTCGTAGTGGATGCGGTGCGCGTTGAACGTCAGCGCCGAGTATCGGAACAGCAGTACCGGATCCGGTACGAGGGAGCGCTGCCAGGTCCCGGGCGGTGGCGTCTCCTCCGGGGCCCGCTCCCGCGCCGTGGCGGATCCCGCCGGGTCGGTACCGGCGGCGGCGCGGTAGACGATGTCCTGCCGCTCGGTGAGGACCAGCGCGTCCTCCTGCCGCAGTTCGTGGTCGACGGTGACGAAGACCAGGGGGCCGCCGCGGCCCTCGGACTCCCGTACGCCCGCGATCACCGACGTACGGCGGACGGGCACACCGGTGCGCAGCGCACCCGGGAAGCGGAGGTCGCCCCCGGCCCACATGCGGCGGGGCAGCCGGACCGGTGGCAGGAAGCCGCCCCGGCGGGGGTGCCCGTCGGCTCCCAGGCCGCTCTGCGGCGTACGGGGCAGGAAGCAGAGCCAGTGCGCGAGGAGCGGTGCCGCGCCCGCACCGGCAGGGTCGTGGTCCAGCACGGCGGCCAGCGCGGCCGCGGTGTCCGCGCTCAGCGTGTCCTCCGCCTCCTCGCGCCGCCCCTGCCAGGCCGCGTAGGGGTCGGTCGCCGTCATGCGGTGGTCTCCTTCAGACGGATGCGTTCGATACGGCCGACGACCAGCAGGAAGGACAGCGCCGCGCCCAGGCCGGAGGCGCCGACGAAGATCAGCGCGCCGTCGAAGGACCCGGTGATGTCGACGACGTAGCCGATGACGATCGGGGTGGTGATGCCGGCCAGGTTGGCGAAGGTGTTGAACAGGCCGCCGGAGAGGCCCGCGGCCTCCTTCGGGGAGGTGTCCGAGACGACGGTCCAGCCGAGGCTGCCCAGCCCCTTGCCGAAGAACGCCACGGCCATCAGGACGATGACCACGGTCTGCGTCGAGGTCCAGGCGCAGGCGATGACGCTGGTGGACAGGAGGAGCCCGGTGACGATGGGGATCTTGCGGGCCGCGGTCACCGACATCCCGCGGCGCAGCAGCGCGTCGGAGAGCAGACCGCCCAGGATGCCTCCGACGAAACCGAAGAGGGCGGGGATGGACGCGGTGAGCCCGGCTTCCAGCAGTGGCATCCCCAGTTCCTTGATCAGGTAGATCGGGAACCACGTCAGGAAGAAGTAGACGATCGTGGTGATGAAGAACTGGCCCATGTAGACGCCGATCATCATCCGGCTGCTGAGGAGCTGCCGTACGACGGACCAGGTGTCGACACCGTCCTTGGTGCCGACCGTGGCGGCCTCCTCGATGTCGACGAGCGCGCCGCCCTCGATCAGGTGGTCCAGCTCGGCCTGGTTGACGCGCGGGTGCTCCCGTGGCTGACGGTAGGCCACCCACCACCAGACGCTGAGGGCGATGCCGATGCCGCCCATGACGAAGTACGCGGACGGCCAGCCCCAGCCGTGTGTGAGCCAGGCCATGAACGGGGTGAAGACGACCGGCGCCGCGTACTGCGAGGAGTTGAAGATCGCGGAGGCGGTGCCGCGTTCGGACGCGGGGAACCAGGTCGCCACCACGCGCCCGTTGGCCGGGTAGGCGGGACCCTCGGCCAGGCCGACCGCGATCCGCAGGATGAACAGCGCGATCATCGCCGAGGCGATACCGAACAGCGGGACGAAACCCTGGAGCATGGTCGCCACCGACCACGCGAACACACTGCCCGCGTACACCTTGCGGGCGCCCCACCGGTCCACGATCCAGCCACCGGGGAGCTGGGCCAGCATGTAGGCCCAGGAGAAGGCGGAGAACAGGTAGCCGAGCGTGACATCGCTGATCCCGGTCTCACCCTGGATCTCGGTGCCGGTGATGGACAGGATCGCCCGGTCGGCGTTGTTGAGCGTGGACACCACGAAAAGCAGCGCCACGATCAGGAATCGCGCTCTGCTGCGGCCGGGGGACGGGGACGAGCCGACGGGGCGTCGTGCCCCGGCGACGGCTTCCTGGGAAGCGGCCATGGGATATCTCCATTGACATCATTGGGCAGGCTGGGGATCTTCGGCGTGCCGCGAACTCGCTCGGGCGAGGCGGCGGAGCCCGTGGGGGGTTACGGGGTTACGGGGTTGCGCAGGCGACGCCCGCGGGGGCGGCACGGGCCGGGTGGGGGCTCCGGCACCAACGGTCAGCCGAACCGGCCGCCGGTGACGTGCAGGGTCTCACCGGTGATGAAGGAGGCGCGCTCCGAGGCGAGGAACGCCACCGCGTCGGCGATGTCCGAGGGCTGCCCGGTGCGGCGCAGTGGCTGGGCGGCCACCGCCTTCTCCCGGATCTTCTCGTAGTGCTCCAGCGCGCGGACGGCCTCGGTCTCCATGAAGCCCGGGGCGACGGCGTTCACCGTGATCCCGTACCGCCCCTGCTCGGCGGCGAGCGCGCGGGTGAAGCCGAGCAGACCGGCCTTGGCGCTGGAGTAGTTGGCCTGGCCGGGGTTGCCCAGGTAGCTGCGCGAGGAGATGTTGACGACCCGCCCCCAGCGCTGTTCGATCAGATGCGGCATGACGGCGCGGGTGACCAGGAACGACCCTTTGAGGATCACCTCGATGACCGCGTCCCAGTCGGTGTCCGTCATCTTCGTGAGCAGCGTGTCGCGGGGGAAACCGGCGTTGTTGACGAGGATGTGCACCCCGCCGAACGCTTCGACCGCGGTGGCGACCAGGGCTTCCACATCCGGGCCCGAGGTGATGTCGGCGCGGACCGCGATCGCCTGATGACCCAGGCCGGTCAGTTCCCTGGCGGTCGCTTCCGCGGCCGCCCCGTCGATGTCGGTGATGACGACGCGCGCGCCCTCCCGTGCCAGCCGGTGGGCCGTCGCCGCGCCCAGTCCCCGGGCCGAGCCGGTGATGACGGCGGTCTTGTCGCTGAGTTCCAGATCCATGGTGCGGCTCCTGCGTGTGGTGTCGGCGTGTGGGGTCAGGCCGAGTCGGGTCGGACCAGGTCGGCGCGGCCGGCGTCCAGGACGACCGTGCCGCGTTCGACCGCGGTGGTGCGGAAGGACACGACGTCCCCGTCGGTCCACGACTCGGTCCGCAGCGTCTCCCCGGGGAGTACGGGAGCGGTGAAGCGGACCCGTAGCCGGTGCAGCCCGGACTCGTCCCAGTCCAGGGCGGTCGCCAGCAGCGCGTGCACGGCCACGCCGAAGGTGCACAGGCCGTGCAGAATCGGCCGCTCGAACCCGGCGGCCCTGGCGGTCGCGGGATCGGCGTGTACGGGGTTGGTGTCGCCGTTGAGCCGGTAGAGCAGCGCCGCCTGGGGCAGGGTGGGCAGGTCGTGGACGGCGTCCGGGGGCCGACCGGGCATCCTCTGGGGCGGCGCGGCGGCGTCCGTCGTGCTGCCGCAGCCACCGTTGCCGCGCAACAGGCTGACCTGGCCCACCTCGGCCAGGAGCCGTCCGCTGCCGGCCTCCACGATCCGCCGCTCCTGGTGGAGCAGCGCACCCTTGGCCACGCCCTTGTCCACGACGCCGGTGACCCGGGTGCGGCCGATCACCTCGCCCTCCGGCGCCAGGGGCGCGTGCAGCGTCATCGACTGCTCGACGTGCAGCAGCCGCCGCCAGTCGATGCCGGTGTCCTCCTCGCGGGCCCAGAAACCGGCGTAGCCGAGCACGTTGGGCAGGGTGGGGAAGACGCGCCCTCCCTCCTCCCGTACGTACGCGAGCTGCCGGGCGTCGAGCGGGTCGGCGCCGACGCCGAGGCTCAGCGCGTACAGGGCGGCGTCCCGGGCGGTGTACCGCTGCCGGACCGGGGCGAACTCCCGCCGCAGCAGCCTCTGCGGATCCATCGTCATGACGTCCTCTCGCGTGGCACCAACAGGGCGTCCAGCGCCAGCACACCCTGCCCGGCCTCCCGGACGATCACCGGGTTCAGCTCCACGGTCTCGATCCGGTCGGCGTGGGCGACGGCGAACGCGGAGAGCGTCACCAGCAGGTCGGCGACGGCGCCGGTATCGGCCTCGGGCGCGCCGCGGAAGCCGGTCAGCAGTGCGTGCCCCCGGGTCTCGGCGATCATGCGCAGCGCTTCGTCCCGGTCGACGGCGCCGACCCGGGTCGCGACGTCGCGGAACAGCTCCGCCCGCACCCCGCCGGTGCCGAACAGCACGACAGGGCCGAAGACCGGATCGCGCCGTACGCCCACGATCACCTCGACGCCGGGCGGCGCCGTCCGTGAGACGAGCACCCCTTCCACCCGGGCGTCGGGCCGTGCGGCGGCGGCGCGGGCGGTCAGCGTGGTGAACGCGGCGGCGGCGGCCTCCGCGTCCGTGACACCGAGCACCACACCGCCGATCTCCGTCTTGTGCGGGATGTCGGGCGAGACGATCTTCATGACGACGGGGAACCCCGCCTCCGCCGCGGCCTCTGCGGCCTCCGCGGCCGACGTCACCAACCGGGAGTCGGGGAACGGCACGCCCACCGAGGCGAGCAGCCGCTGCGCCGCGGCTTCGGACAGCGGACCGTCCGGCACCTCCCGGCGCGGCGTCGCCGTCCCGCCGGGCGCGGGCAGCGGACGCTCGAAACCCTCCCGCAGCCGGGCGAGCCCGTCGAGGGCCGCGACGGCCCGTTCGGAGTCGTCGTACACGAGGAAGCCCGCCTCCTCGTAGGACCGTACGACCTCGGGGCGTGCCTCCATGCACAGCACGGTCGGCCGGTCCATGAAGTCCGACGTGCCCTTGCGGATGGCCTCCTTGATGGCCTCGCCGTACGTGGGCGAGTCCGGCAGCATCGTGAAGGAGCCGATCACACTGTCGTAGTCCCCTTGGGCGTACATGACACGGTAGGTGTCGGTGATCAGGCTCATGTCGTTGAGCCAGCCCGCCGTCGTGTCGCAGGGATTGTCGTCGCTGCCCATCGGGTTGATCTCGCGCAGCCGGGCCCTGGCCTCCTCGGGCAGGCCGGCGACATCGAGCCCGTACCGTTCGGCGGCGTCGCACAGTTGCACGCCGAAGCCGCCGGAGACGGTGACGACGCCCACCCTGCGTCCGGCCGGCAGCACACCCCTGCTGCACGCGTAGGCCAGGTCGACCTGCTCCTGCGTGGTACGGGCGCGGTGCACACCGTACTGGCGGAAGAGCGCGTCGTAGACGCTGTCGCTGCCCACCAGGGAGGCGGTGTGGGACTGAGCGGCGGCGGCGCCCGCGTCGGAGGACCCGACCTTCATGAACACCACCGGCTTGCGCCGCTCGTGAGCCACCGCCAGCGCGGCGCGCAGCCGTCCGGCGTCCCGCACGCCCTCGGCGTAGGCGAGGATCACCGACACGTCGTCCTGGAGGGCGAGCCAGTGGACGCATTCGGCGACATCGGTGCCGGCCTCGTTCCCGGTCGACACCCAGTAGCCGATGTCGACGTTGCGGCGACGGCACAGGTAGGCCAGATGACCGCCGTACGCACCGCTCTGGCTGACCACCGCGACGCTGCCGCCGGTGGGGATCGCCTCGTCGAAGGCGCTGCTGAAGGTGCCGACGAAACCACTGGCCGCGTGGAGCAGGCCCAGACAGTTGGGGCCGAACAGCCGCAGATTCCCCCGCCGGGCGATGCCGGCCAGCTCCTCCTGGAGCGCCTGACCCTCCTCGCCCGTCTCGGCGAAGCCGGCGGCGTAGATCACCGCGGCGCCCACGCCTTTCGCCACGCAGTCGGTGACCGCCTGCTTGAGCAGACGCGAGGGGAGGCCGATAAGCGCCATGTCCGGGGTCTCGGGCACCGCGTCCAGCGAGGGGTACGCCGGCAGCCCCTGAACCGTCGTCCGCTTGTGGTTGACGGGATAGACGTTGCCCCGGTAGCCGGCCCGGCGCAGGTAGTGCAAGGCCCGGCCGGAGATCCTGCTCGGGTCGTCCGAAGCACCGATCACGGCGACCGAACGCGGACGGAATGCCTGCTCGAAGCCCGTGGGAGCGGGCGGAGAGGGCACGGCTGACATGGGGCGGCTCCCTGGGTGCTGTCCGTGCTGGTGTGGTGCGAGTCACCCTGCCGACCCCGCCGTGGTCATACAATGCCCGCAGCCCATTCGCCAATTCTTGATACGCGCGAGGTATCACCATGGAACTTCGGCAGCTCAGGCACTTCCTGACGGTGGCCGAAACCCTCAACTTCCGTACGGCGGCGGATCGTTTGCACATGACACAGCCCCCGCTCTCGGTCTCCATCCGCAAACTGGAGGAAGAGATCGGCGCCCGGCTCTTCGTGCGGTCCACCCACAGCGTCGAACTGACCCCGGCCGGCGAGGCGGCCCTGGAGCACGCCCGCGCCGCCGTCTTCCACGCGGCGGAACTGGCGCGGGTCGCCGAGTCCACCGCGGCGGGCGCCACCGGGAACCTGCGGGTCGGCTTCGTCGGCTCCGCGAAGAACCGGCTGCTGCCGCTGCTGCTGCGCGCCTTCCGCCGGACCTACCCGGGCGTCACACTGAAGTTCACCGAGGACACCAACACGGGTCTCATCGATTCCCTGGAACGCCACACACTGGACGTCTGCATCGTCCGCGTCCCTCTGGTGCGCCGCAGCGACCTCCAGTACGTCACGGTGGAGGCCGACCGCTTCGTCCTCGCCCTGCCGAAGGAGCACCACTTCGCGCGGCAGAAGCGGATCACACTCCGGGATCTCGCGGACGAGCCGTTCATCGACTACACCCAGCACGCCATCCCCGGTCTGCACGCCCTGTCCACCATGTTGTTCCGGGAGGCCGGGGTGACACCGAAGGTCACCCAGGAGGCCGTGCAGGTGGAGACCGTGCTCTTCCTGGTCGGCAGCGGGATGGGGGTGGCGCTCGTCCCCTCCAGCGCCGCCAGGAAGGGCCGCGACGGGGTGGAGTTCCGTGAGCTCATCACCGAGGTACCCCAGCCCCGGCTCGGTCTCGCCGTCGCCTGGAACCCCCGCTACGAGAGCCAGGCCGGACGCCGCTTCCGCGCCCTCGCCGAAGAGGTCGGCACCGAGGCCGCCCGGCCCTGACGGGTGGGAGCGGCGGAAACCCGGGAAGCGGGAACGGCGCGGGCGCCCCGAGCCACCGGACCTACAAGTTCAGGAGCGCCCAGAGACGGCGGCCGTCCTCGCCGGTGTCGGTCCCGCAGTCGGCCACACCGAGTGCCGCGAGGTCCCGCAGGACCTGGTCGGGCGGGGCCGCCATGCCGGGGCAGTGATTCAGGACCAGCACCAGCGCGTGCGGCCTCTCGTCGGCCAGATGCAGGCTCACACGCGTACCGCCGTCCGCCGCCGCGGTCCGTACCAGGAGCGAGACGACCCCGGCGACGGTCTCCTCGTCCGGCCGGTACCCCCAGGCTCTGAGTTGGTCGACCACCCGGCGGCCGGTGACGGCCGGTGTCCATTCCCGACGCTCCAGCGGCCAGTTGACGCCGCGTCGGCCGGTCATCATCACCCGGCGCCGGTCCCGGGTCGCGACGCGCCCGTTCGCCCTCGGCCGGGGCGGGTCGGGAAAGGGCGGCGCGACGGGTTTCTTGGGCGGCGGCGGCGTCTTCGGCGGGTAGTCGCGGCCGCCGCCGGGTCCAGCGTCCACAGGAGCCTCCCCACGAGGCCGGGGACCCCTTCCCCGCGCCGGTCACTCATCGTAGAGGAATCGTCACCGGGTCATCGGTGTCCGCCCGTACGGGCCGGCCTCGCGCGCGGGGCGATCGTCCCGTCGCGACCGGCCGGTCACGGTGACCGGTGCCGCACATTCACCTCGGCGGTACATTTTTTCCCCGCACTCTCGACACTCTCACCATGTGAAAATTGTTGTTTCGGGGGCACGGGAATCTTCACCCAATAAACACAGGGCGAATATGCCGGAACCCGGTCATTGAAGCGTGGACGATTGGTCTAGTATCTCTCGGGCCGCCTCGTTCACGTACGACCGGACGCGCGGCCGGGTGGTGGCGGCGCGGTCGCCCGGCACGACGCGGCCGATATTCTCGGAAAAGGGAGCCCACCGTTTTTTCGGGAGTCTCACGACTCTCCATTCGGTGTCTGCTTTCGGTGTCTGGAAGAAGGGTGTCATCATGGGCCTCTCGTTGCTGCGGCGGGGGAAGTCGAAAGCGGGCGGCAAGGGGACGGATGTACTGTCCCGGATACCCCTGACGGCCGGGGCGCTCGCCCTGGAGGTCGGCCAGCCCAACGGCCACCCCCTGGACGGCGCCGAAGTCCAGGTGAAGGCGAATCACACCGGACACGTGGTGATGAAGGGCCGTACCGACCCGTTCGGCACCTTCACCGCCGGCCTGCCCACCGGGCGGTACTCCGTCCTGATCACCTCGGACGGCCTGCTCCCCGCCCATCTCCACGTCGACGTCGACGCGGGCCGCCAGAGCCATTTCCAGGTCACGCTGGAACACTCGCGCCCCCTGGAGCCACCGCAGCAGGGCATCTGGCTGTTCGACCCGCCGCACACCGCCGTCCGGTTCATCGCGCGCCACGTCGGCATGGCCAACGTGCACGGCCGCTTCACCCGGTTCGACGGCGGCGTACGCGTCGGTGAACGCCCCGAGGATTCCTACGCCGAGTGCACCATCGACGCGTCCAGTATCACGACCGGAAACAATACGCGTGACACGCATCTGCGCTCCGCGGACTTCCTGGATGTGGAGAACTATCCGTACATCCAGTTCTTCAGTGAACGTTTCCAGCGCCACGCGGGCAACAGGTGGACCGTGCACGGCGGCCTCACCCTGCACGGAATCAGCCGCACCATCAGCCTGGAAACCGACTATCTCGGATCCGTCAATGGCGGTTACGGAGAAGAACTGCGCTGCGCCGCCAAGGCCCGCACCGAACTCCATCGGGAAGATTACACACTGAATTGGCGGTCCATGCTGGCGAGGGGCATCGCGATCGTGGGGCCGACCATCCAGCTCGAACTGGACATTCAGGTGATGTTCCGCTGCGACGAGACGCCGACGCCGCCGGAATAGCGGGCCTTCCACCACCGCCTTCCACCGCTGCCACCCTCCAGGGGGGCGCGCGTCGGCGCGCGCCCGCCCCCGCGCTCCCTACGCGGCGCCCGGCAGGGAGAAGGCGGCGGCCAGCTCACGCCACTCGGTGCGCGGCAGGGCCCCGGCCGGGTCCCGCGTCAGCACCTGGAGCGCGACATGGTTCGCGCCCGCAGCCCGGTACGCGTCGACGCGGGCCCGTACCGCGTCCGCGTCGCCCAGCGCGAACAGGGCGTCCAGCAGCCGGGCACTGCCACCGTCGGTGAAGTCGTCCTCGGTGAAGCCGAGACGCAGCAGATTGCCCGTGTAGTTGGGCAGCCCGAGGTAGAACGAGAGCATGGCGCGCGCGGTGGTCCTGGCCCGGTCGAGGTCGGTGTCCAGGACCACACCGAGTTCGGGCGCCAGCAGGGCGTCAGGACCGAGCGCCGCCCTCGCCTGAGCGGTGTGCTCCGGCGTGACCAGGTACGGATGCGCGCCCGCCGCCCGCTCACTCGCCAGCGCCAGCATCTTCGGGCCCAGCGCGGCGAGCACCCGGCCCCGGGCGGGCACCGGCTCGGGGGCGGCGTCCAGGGCGTCGAGGTACCCGACCATCGTCGTGTACGGGCGCGCGTACCGCGGGGCGAGCGCGTCATGGCTCACTCCCAGCCCCAGGACGAACCGCCCCGGCGCGGCCCGTTCGACGGCGGCCACCTGCTCCGCGACGGCGGACGCCTCGTGCTGCCAGATGCTGAGGATGCCGGTCGCCACGGTGATCCGGCGGGTCGCCCGGACGACGGCCGCCGCCTCCTCGACCGAGGGGTTGCCGCCGATCCAGATCGTTCCGTACCCCAGCTCGTCCAGCTCGGCCACCGCCTCCGCGACGCGTGCGACGTCGCCGGAGGCGGGGCGGTGCAGGGCGGAACTCCAGATGCCGATGGGGCCGAAGCGGGCGGTGCGGTCAGAGGTGTCAGAAGTCATACGTCGGCCAACCGGGGCCCGTACCCGCCTATTCCAGGGCCGTGGGAAGTTCCCTCGTTCGGACCTCCTCCACGGTGGCACCGGCAACCTGTCCGCCGGGCTACCGGGCCGGGGCCAGCGCGGGCAGCGACGACGTGGCGGACGGGGCGGGGTGGCCCTGCTGCCGGGCCAGGCCCGTGGGGCCCGCGGGGAGGCAGGCCTGGAGCGCGGCCACCAGCCGCTGGACGTCCTCCTGCGGCCGGACCACCAGCCGCAGGAACTGGCTGGTGCTGCCGAGTTTGTTGCCGCACTCGCGGATGAAGACGCCGTACTGGGTGAGCATCCGGTCCCGCAGTGCCGCTCCGTCCACCCCGTCGGGCAACTTGACCAGCAGGAAGTTCCCCTGGGACAGGAAGACCACCAGATCGGGGACGGCGGCGAGGGTCTGCGCCATGTGGGCCCGGTCGCGGGAGAGCAGCGCCAGGGACTGGTGGTACTCCACCCCGTACTCCTTGAGCATGAAGACGACGCTCTCGGCGAAGGAGTTGAGGTTCCACTTGGGCAGTGCCTTGCGCACCTTCGCGGCGAGCGCCGGGTTGGCCACCAGATAGCCGAATCTGATGCCGTGCAGCCCGAAGTTCTTGCCGAGGCTCTTCAGCACGATCACGTTCGAGCGGATCGACGCCTCGTCCGCGACGGACGGGGCGCGCTCCGCGTCGACGAAGTCGATGAAGGACTCGTCGACCACCACCAGGTCGAGATCCGACAACTCGTCGAGCAGCCACACCACTTGGTGGCGCTTCAGATAGCCGCCGTCGGGGTTGTTGGGGTTGCAGATGACCGCGACCCGCGAACCGCGCTGGCGGATGAACCGTACGTACTCCTGGAGGTCCAGGGTGAAGTCCTGCTCCTCCTGGAGCGGGAACATGTCCACGCGCTTGCCGGTCTCCAGCGGCTGGTCCGTCCAGCGTCCGAAGGTGGGGATCGGGATGGCCAGGCTCTCGCGGACCAGGAGATGGTCGATCCAGGTGATCAGCTCGGTGGAGCCGTTGCCCATGGCGACCGTCTGGGGGTTGAGACCGAGCACCGAGCACAGTTCGGCGGTGACGGTGTCGGCGTCGCTCGGGTAGTACTTGAGGATCGACTCCAGGGACCCCTGCATACGGCCGAACATCTCGGGCGTGGGGAAGTAGGGGTTGCACGGAATACAGAAGTCGACGCGCTGCTCATGCGCGGTCGCGGCCCTGCGGTAGGGCTCCTGTCCTGCCGGGGCCGACCCTTCCGCCGGACCGCTGCCCGGCGACAGGCGGCTCAGCATGGCCCAGGACGGACTGTGCGCGGTGGCACGCAGGAGGCCCGTTTCGAGGGGCTGGGTCATGAAGGAGGTCTCCTTACGGTCGGTGTGTGCGGGGAGAGGCACGCGGTGATCAGCGGGCGCGCCGCCTGAGCATCACGAAGATTCCGATGCCGAGGACCGCCATGACCCCGCCCACTGCCACCGGCAGGTAGTCGGAGGGCGTACGGGCGGACACGGGGACGGTCTGCGGCGCGGCGGCCACGGGTGCGGGCCGGCCGTCAGGGGGAGCGGGGGAGGCGGAGACGGTGACGGTCTGCGAGGACGGTACGACGGCCGCTTCGGGGGCCGACGGTACGGCGGTCCCGGGGAGCGGATCCGTGCCGGCGGTGGGGGACACCGGCGCGGTCGGGGCGGTGGGCGGCCCGGGGGCGTTCTGCCCGGCGGAACCGGTGGAGTCGTCGGCTCCCGTGGAACCTCCGGAACCTGCGGGGAAGACGACGTCGGAGCACGAGTAGTACGTGTCCGGGGTGCTGGTGTTGCGCCACACCGTGTAGAGCACGTGCCGGCCGGTACGGTTCGCCGGAAGCGTGCCCGAGAGACGGTAGGCGCCGTTCACGACCGGCGGGTCCGTGACCGTGAGGAAGGGCTTCCCGGCCAGATCGTCCCAGCGCAGCGGGGCGGTCGGGTCGTATCCCTCCCGGGTGAGGTAGAACTCGAACGTTCCCGTGTGCGGGATCGTCGTCCGGTAGGTGACGGTGAGGCCCGCGCCGGGGCTCAGCCGTGTCGCCGGCCAGTCGGCGCGGGCGAGATCGAGACCCCGGTACGCGTCGAGACCGCCGCTGCAGAGCCGCCCGTCCGGCACGAACCGCCGGTCCCTGCCGTTGACATCGGCGATACGCAGGTTGTCCCACGCCTCGAACATCTGGCCACCGTTGGCGCCGACGGCCGCCCGGCAGGCCGCTGTTGACGTCGCCTCGCCACCCTCGGGGCCGCACGCGGCGGTACGGCTCAGCGGATCGGTCGGCGCGCCGTGCGCGTACGCCGGTGCCGCCGCCAGCACCGTCGAGACCGCGAGCAGCAGGGGTACGGCCCCGGCGAGAACCGGGGCGGCGGTGCGATGGCGGAACATACCTGACAGACCTCCTCGGCGGGCCCCGACGGGCCCGGCCCCAGCAGCGTGCTGTGTATTACGGCCGGGGCCCGCCGGTTGTTCAGCGGGAGAACGACGATCTTCAGGTCGACGGGATTCGGACAAGACGTCAGGCGGGAGGCCCTCACCCGTTCAAGATCATCCCGCCGTGGAATCCGTCACTGACCTCCCTGGACGAAGACCCTAGATGGGCGCCCCCGGCGGGATGCGGGGCGGCGGGCCGAGCCGTACGGAGTCGTCGCCCGCCAGGAAGGAGCTCAGCGTCGCGGACGCCTCGCGCTCCGCCGTGCCGTCCGCCGCGCGCAGCTCCTCGGCGAGGCGCCGCAGGACGGCGGTGAGCCGTGTCCGTACCGCGCCGTGCAGCAGGTCGCTCCCCACCGCGTCGACGGCGGAGCGCAGCACCACCCATCCCGCGGTCTCCCGCACCGCCACGGCGGCGACCAGCCCGTCGTCCGCCGGAGGATCCCCCCGCCACACCGTGTCCAGCAGGGCGTCCAGGACCTCTCCGGGGCCCGGCACGGCCGGATCCGCCGCGTGCTGCCAGCCCAGCCGGTTGAGCCGGGCTGGATCCAGCAGCTCCTGCGTGACGAGCGCCGCCGTCGCCTCCACCGCGCTGAAGGGGTCGAAGACCCGCCCGGCCCGGGTGTCGAAGTACTCGGGGCTCCGCCCGTAGCGGATGGCGGGCGGGGTGAGTGCGTCCAGCATCTGCCGGGGCAGGGCGAGGTGTTCGGCGCGCAGCAGCCCCGACAGCCGTGCCAGGGCCCGTCGTTGAACCTCCCCCGCCACCGGTGCGGCGCCGCCGCCCGCTTCGCCCGCCAGCCCGTACGCGTAGCGCGTACCGCCGATCAGCCGTGCCACGGCGGAGAGTTGGGAGCGGTGGTAGAGCTGGAGGAGTACCGCGCGCTCCTCCAGCTCGCCGGTCTGCCGGCCGGGTGGCAGCACCGCGCGCGAGAACCCCGCCAGCGCGGCCCGCCGTACGGCCAGCGCCTCGTCCAGCGCGGCGAAGGGGTCCGCGACGGGGGAGACCCAGAGCACCGCGTCGGCGTGCGCGGCGTCGGGAGCGTGCGCGTCCTCGTCGGTGACATAGGCGAGGCCCTGTTCGGCCGCCGCGCGCCGCAGTTCGGCGAGCGCGCCCTCGTCGTCGTGGCCGTCGGCCCGGCTGTCGTCATGGCCGTCTCCCCGGCCGGGGAAGCGGCCGTAGGCGTGGGCGACCAGGAAGTGGTCCCACGGGCCGAGCCCTTCGCCGTACGCGTCGGAGGAGTCCAGCCGGCCGTCGGGGGTGACGGTGACCCGTGGATGCGGATAGTCCATTACGGAGGGGCGGGGGTGGTGCGTACTGGCGAAGTTGTGCATGAAGCCCAGGGCGTGACCGATCTCGTGGGCCGCGAGCTGACGCATCCGGCCGAGCACCAGCCGCTCGACGGCGGCCAGCCGTTCCGCCTCGTCCGGCTGCCCGTACGGGGCGTGCAGCGCCTCGGCGAGCGCGGTGATCTGCTCCACGCGCTGCGAGCCGAGCCGGACCCGGCCGCTGATGATCTCGCCGGTGCGGGGGTCGGTGAGGGCCTGGCCGTGCGACCAGCCTCGGCCGTCCCGGTGCACCCAGCGCACCGAGTTGACGGCGAGATCGTTGTCGTCGATCCCCTCGGGGGCCACCTCGACCCGGTAGGCGTCGGTGAACCCGGCCCGCTCGAAGGCCTCCCGCCACCAGTTGCCGCCCTCCACGACGGCGCTCCGTACGGGCTCGGGGACGGCCGGGTCGACGGTGAAGACGATCGGGCGGCGCACCGGGCCCGACGGGGCCGCCGGGTCGAGCGGTTCCAGCCGGAACCGCGGCTGGAGCTTCACCCGGCGGCCGGCCGTCGTACCGGCGCCGTGGTCGTCGTGGCCGATGCCGTAACCGCCGGAGCCCGGGTGATAGCGGCGTACCGGCAGCGGCGGGTCGGGCAGCGGAACGAGGTGGAGGTGCTGGACGACGGTGAGCGAGCCCGGCACCGGCACCACGTCCCGCACCGCCGCGCCCGGCGAGGAGCCGCGGAAGGTCAGCAGCGCAGGCAGCCGCAGACCGCGCGCACCGAGCCGCGCCTCGTCCGTCAGCGGGAAGGACGCGGCCGGGTCGACCCCGTACAGGCCCTGCCCCAGCGCCCCCAACTGCTCGGCCACGCCGTGGAGATCGGTGAGCGCCAGCCCGGTCGCGTCCACGACCACGGCGCCGTCCTGCTCGCGCAGCGCCGGGGCGCTCCACAGCACCGAGGTGGCGAAGGACTCCTCGCCCGCGCGGACGGCGGCGGCGTCACCGGTGGCGAGATGGTGCTTGTTGCGCTGGACGAGCACGACCCGCCCGGCGATCCGCCGGAACGCGGCGACCCGCACCTTTCCCGCCTTGCCCCGGTCCAGGGCGAGCCGGCTGGAGCCCACACCGTGCGACAACGAGGCCGTCAGCAGAAAGGGCGCGTCGAACCGCCGGACGGCGAGGAGCGGCCGGTGCCCCTCGGCGTCCGCGCACAGTTCGAGGAAGGGGTGGGGGTCCGGGGCCGCGCCCGGTGTCGGTGCGGGCGACAGGTCGTTCACGCGGGCTCGCTTCTCGCTGGGGGATCCGGTCCTTACGACCGGATCCGCGACGACGGGATCCTGGACGCCCGGATCCGGGGCAGGGGGAGATGGTACGTCCCCGGTCCGCGCGCCCCGGGGTGTGCTCAGCCGCCGGCGGGCTCGGCGGGGATCTCGTACGCGAGCCGGAAGCGCTCGCCGGGGACGACCAGATCCGCGGTCTCCAGCGGGCGTTCCCCGGCGAAGTACGTGCGCTCGATGGCGGCGACGGGCGCGCCGGGCGTCAGATCGAGGGCGTCGGCCTCGGCGCGGGTGGCGGTCCGCGCGGTGACGGTCTCGGTGGAGCGGGTGATCTGGAGGCCGATGTACGACATCCGCGCCACCACGCTGCTGCCCGCCAGAGGACCGGCGCCGGGCAGCGAGACGGGGGTGCCGCCGGTGATGCCGAGCGGTTCCCAGCTCACGCAGAGCATGGCCGGTCTGCCGTCCCGGGTGAGCAGGTACTCGCTGCGGATCACCGGCTCCGCGGCGGGGACGCCGAGGCGCCGGGCGATCCCCTCGGGGGCCTCGCCGGTGGTGGAACGGGGGGTGCCGCGTACGGTACGGCCGTCGTCGGCGGGGGAGCCGGACGGGCTGGGACCGCCGGTGTCGAGCACGGCGCGCTCCCCGGTACCGGCCCCGGGGAGCACCCCCACGGGGCCGGTGCCCGCGCCGGGCGCGTCCCCGCCCCCCGCCGTGACCGCGAGCCTGCCCTGCAGCCGCTCCTGGGTCCACGAGCGGGCCATCGTCCCGGAGGAGGGCCGCTCCCGTACGAACACACCGCGCCCCGCGCGTCCCTTGACCAGGCCCTCCGTGGTCAGCAGCCGTACCGCCGCCGTGGCGACGTTCGAGCCGACGCCGTAGTGGAGCGCGAGAGCGGCGCGAGAGGGGAGCGGATCGCCCGGGGCGAACTCGCCCTCGTCGATCCGGCGCCGTAGATCCTCCGCCACCGTCCGGTACGCGGCGATCGCCATCCCTGTCTCACCTTCTGGACAACGTCTCGACATGTGAGAAGTTTTCCCGGGACCGCCCCTGCCGGAGTCCACCCGAAACGGATCTTCCGGATGGTTCGCCGATGGCCTGATGCATCAGGTGCGGCTGAAAATCCACTTCCCATGGCAGTCTGCCACGCCCCGCTCCGAACCTGATGCATCAGGCGCCTGCCCGCACGCGGCCCCGTACCGGCGCGCGAGGGGTCCGAGCAGCGCTGTTCGGGAAGGGACAGGGCTTTGCGCCGGGCGCCTGGCCGGGGCTAACTTTCACTTCCTGCCCGCAGGAGGCGTCTTATCAGGCGGACAGAACGGTGGACAGAAGGAACGGTGGGCCGAAGAACGACCCACCCGGACGACAGGTGAGGAGGACGGACCATGAGCCGCAACACCGGGCAGCACGCCGGAGCCGGTACCGCGCCCCGCGCCGGAATCAGCGAGCACACCGCCGCCGCCCGTCGCGTCCTGCTCACGCCGTCGCTCCCCGGGACCCTCGGCCCCGCGCTCCGGATCACCGCCGCGGCCCGCGCCGCCGAACTCGCCGGACAGCCCGCCCTCGCCGCCGCCTACCGCGACCTGGCCCCCGGACGCACCGCCGGGGAGGTACGGGACGCCGCGCTGACCGCCGCCGTCCTCGCCTTCACCGACCGCGTCACCCTCGCACCGGACCGGGCCGGGGCCGGCCTCCTGGCCCGACTGGGCGACCGGGGACTCGACGCGCCCGCCGTCGTCGCCCTCGCCCAGATCTGCGCCTTCGTCTCGTACGAGGCGCGCGTCGCCGCGGGGCTCGCGCTGCTGGCCGGTGGCCAGGCCGCGCGGACCGGCTGCCTGCCCGGCGGTCCGCCCGTCACGGAGCCGGAGCCTGAATCTGAGCCGGAGTCCGGCGCGCCCGAGGCCGGGCCCGCCGGGTCCGCCGCGCCCTTCACGCTCGACCAGCTCACCTGGCGGCCGAGGATCCCCGCCGTCGACGCGGACGCGCTCACCGCGGCGCAGCGCGCCGTCATCGACGCGCACACCACGCTCTCCACCGCCTCGCCGTACTACCGCACCCTGCTCCACGACCCGGCCGCGCTCGACCACCGGACGCATGTCTACAACGCGGTCATGTACGGCCGCGGCGGCCTGCCGCGTGCCGAGCGCGAGCTGGCGACGCTGGTGGTCTCCCGGGTCAACGGGTGCGTGTACTGCGCCTCCGTGCACGGCCGTAAGTACGCCCAGCTCTCCCGCGACGAGGCGAGGGCGCTGCGCGTCCTGCGCGACGGGGCCGACGCGTTCACCGCCCCGGCAACAGCAGAGCCGATGGCAACAACAGAGCCGACGCGAGCGACGCAGCCGGCCGGAACGGATGCCGGTACGCGGGACGGCGCCCTCGCCGACGCACGCGGCTCCGCGGTCGCCCGCTTCGCCGAGGCCCAGACCCGTACGCCCCCGGCGGCCGGCGCCCGCCACCTCGCCGCACTGCGCGCCGCCGGGCTCGGCGACGCCGAACTGACCGACCTGGTCCACGCCGTCGCGCTCTTCGGCTGGGCCAACCGGCTGATGCTCGTCCTCGGCGACGCGCACCACCCGGACACCCCGCTTCCCGGCACCCCGTTCCCGGACGCCGGATCCCCGCGCACCGACGCACGGGAGTCCTGTAGTGGGACGTCGGTCCCCGCACCACGGACAGGCGACGCGTAGCCGCCGTCCCCGTGGCCCCCGGCCCGACGTCGTCCCCGCAGCGCCCGTCGCCCCTTCCCCGTACCCCGTACTTCCCGTACTCCCCGTCTCTTCCGATCCGTCCGACCGGAGACCGCCATGCCTTCCCGCCGTACCTTCCGCACCACCCTCACCGCCGCCGCCGCGCTGACCACCACCGCGCTGCTGGCCACGGCCTGCACCTCCAACGCCGCCAACCCGTCCGGTTCCGGGGCGGGCGGCGGCGACGCCGGGGGCAAGCAGACCATCACCTTCATGGGGTTCTACGGCACCTTCCAGGACTCCTTCACCAAGACCGTGATCAAGCCCTTCGAGAAGGCCAACCCCGACATCACGGTCAAGTACGTGCCCATCCAGAACTCCTCCGAGGTGCTGGCCAAGCTGCGCGCGAGCAGCGGCCGGCCCGTCGCCGACGTCGCCCTCATGGACAGCTCCGTGGCCCCGACGGCCAACAAGGAGAAGCTCTTCGCCCCGATCGACGCGTCGAAGGTCACCAACCTCACGCACCTCGTCGACACCGCGAAGAGCCCGGACGGCTACGGCCCCGCCGTCACCTTCGACAGCCTCTCGATCCTCTACAACTCCAAGAACGTCAAGAAGGCGCCGACGAGCTGGAACGACCTCTGGGACGCGCAGTACAAGGGCAAGCTGGCGATGCCCATCGCGGACACCCGCGGCGTCGCCCTGATCATCGCCCTGGAGAAGATCCTCGGCGGCGACTACAAGAAGGACATCGACCCGGCGATCGACAAGCTGAAGAAGCTGTCGCCCGCCGTCCAGACCTGGCAGCCCTCGCCGGACGTCTACACCGCGATCCAGTCCGGTGACGCGGACGTCGCCGTCGGCTGGAACGCCCGAGGCCAGTACTACAAGGACGCCTCCAAGGGTGTCGTCCAGCCCGTCCTCCCCAAGGAGGGCACCGTCACCCAGGTCAACACGATCAACCTGGTGAACAAGTCCCAGCACAGCGCCGCCGCGCAGAAGTTCATCAACTACGCCATCGGTGCCGAGGCCCAGAAGGCGTTCGACGACGAGGCGTTCTACGCGCCCGTCAACAAGGACGTCGAGCTGGCCCCGGCGGCCAGGGAGCGCACCACTGCCTCCGCCGAGCAGCAGAAGAACCAGATACCCGTCGACTGGCGCTGGCTCACCACGCGCTACACCGGCTGGGTCGACCGCATCAAGCAGGAGGTCATCGGTGGCTGACGCGCCGGAGGCGGCCACCGGGCACCTGGTGCTCGACGGGCTCGCCAAGATCTACCCGGGCAAGGACGGCGCCGCCGTGCGGGGCATCGACCTCGCCGTGGAACGCGGACAGATGCTCGCCGTCCTCGGCCCCTCCGGCTGCGGCAAGTCCACCACGCTGCGCATGATCGCGGGGCTGGTCCCGCCCACCGCCGGGCGGGTACGGGTCGACGGCCGGGACATCACCGACGCCCCTGTGCACCGCCGCGACATGGGCGTGGTCTTCCAGTCGTACGCGCTCTTCCCGCACCTGGACGTCGCCCGCAACATCGCCTTCGGCCTGGAGATGCGCAAGATCCCCAAGGCCGAGCTGAAGCGCCGTGTCGACGACGCGCTCACGCTCGTACGGCTCGGACACCTCGCCGGGCGCCGGATCGCCCAGCTCTCCGGCGGCCAGCAGCAGCGCGTGGCCCTGGCCCGCGCGCTGGTCGTCGAGCCGGCCGTGCTGCTGCTCGACGAGCCCCTGTCGAACCTGGACGCGCAACTGCGCTCCGCGATGCGCGACGAGATCTGCCGGATCCAGCGCGAGACCGGTGTCACCACCGTCTTCGTCACGCACGACCAGCAGGAGGCCCTGTCCATGGCCGACCGCGTCGCCGTCATGAACCAGGGCCGGATCGAACAGGTCGGCACCCCGGAGGACATCTACGAGCGGCCGGAGCGCGCCTTCGTCGCCCGGTTCGTCGGCCGCGCCAACCTGCTGGACGGTACGGCACGCGACCGCGCGGGGGACCGCACGCCGGTCGACCTGCCCGGCCTCGGCACCGTCCCCGCGGCGGGCGACGCCGTGGAGTCCGGCCGTCCGGCCACGGTGATGCTGCGGCCGCACCGGATCGCCCTCGCGCCCGCCGCGCCGGGCAGCGGCAGTGGCGGCGGCGCGCGCGGCACGGTGCTCTCCGCCGGATACGCGGGCGAGACCGTCGCGTACCGCGTGCGCGTCGGCACCGACGGGCCCGTTCTGGACGTCGAACGGCCCACCGGGACGCAGGAGCCGTTCGGCCCCGGCGCCGGGGTGGAGCTGTCCTGGGACCCGGCGGCCCCCCGGCTGGTGGCCGAGGGCCGGACGGGCCCGGACGACGCGGACCGACCGGAGGGCCCGTGATGACGGGGGACCCCGACTCCGTACCCGCGAAGACGCACGTACCGACGGAGCCACACGAACCCGCGGAGACACACGAACCCGCGGAGACGCGCGTGCCTGCGGAGACACACGAACCCGCGGAGACGCACGTGCCTGCGGAGACACACGAAGCCGCGAAGACGCACGTACCGACGGGGACGCACATCCCCGCGGAGACGCACGCACCCGCGAAGTCGCCGGTAGGCGCTCCGGCGCCGGCCCCCGCGGCGGCGTCCCCGCGCCGGAGCGGCACCGCCCGGCTCGCCCTCGCGCTGCTGCTGCCCGGTCTGCTGGCGCTCCTGCTGACGTACGCGCTGCCGCTGGTCTGGGTGGTGCGCATGTCGTTCAACGAGTCGATGGACGGCGGTCTCATCCGGCAGACCTTCTCCCTCGCCACCTTCGGCGAGGTGCTGTCCAGCTCGCACTACTGGAACGTCATCGGGCAGACCGTCGAACTCGGTGTCCTCGTCACCGTGTTCACCCTCCTCGTCTCCTACCCGGTGGCCCTCTTCCTCGCCCGTACCACCAGCCGCTGGCGCAGCCTGCTCGTCGCGCTCGCCATCGCTCCGCTGCTGATCTCCTCCGTGGCGCGCACCTTCGGCTGGATGGCGATCCTCGGCAGCCAGGGCGTCATCAACAAGACGCTCACCGGCATCGGAGCGATCGACAGCCCGCTCCATCTCGCCAACAACCTCACCGGTGTGGTCATCGCCTCGACGGAGATCTACATGCCGTTCGCCATCCTCGCGATGATCAGCGGCTTCGGCCGGCTCGACCCCGCGCTGGAGCACGCCGCGGCCTCCCTGGGCGCGCCCCGCCGCACCGTCTTCCGCCGCGTCGTGCTGCCGCTCACCCTGCCCGGGGTGCTCACCGCCGCACTGCTGGTCTTCGTCCTCAGCCTCAGCGGCTACGTCACGCCCCGGCTCATCGGCGGCGGCCGGGTCTTCGTCCTGGCCACCGAGATCTACGACGAGGCCATCACCAGCCTCGACTGGCCCGTGGCGGCCGTCCTTTCGATGCTGCTGCTCGCCGTGTTCGGTGTGGTCATCGCGGTCTACCTGTGGGCCCAGCGCGCCCTCGAAGCCCGCTTCACCGGTCCCAGGGAGGCCCGCTCATGAACGCGCGCCGGCCGTCCCGCGCCGTGTGGGCCGTCGTCCTGACCGTCCTCTACCTCTTCCTCCTCGCGCCCATCCTCATCGTGCTCGTGGAGTCCTTCGACACCTCCACCTATCTGCGCTTCCCTCCCGAGGGTTTCAGCCTCGACGCCTACCGTCAGGTCTTCGCCAACGACGCCTTCCGTGAGGGCTTCAAGGTCAGCGGGATCACCGCCGCGGTGACCGCGCTGCTCGCCGTCGTCACGGGCGTACCGGCGGCCCTCGCGCTGACCCGGCTGCGCTTCCGGGGCCGCACCGCCCTGGAAGCGGTCTTCCTCTCGCCGCTGCTCGTGCCGCACATCGTGCTCGGGCTCGCGCTGCTGCTGATCCTGGCGCCGATCCCGCTCACCGACACCTACTGGGGGCTGATCCTGGCCCACCTCGGGGTGACCATCCCCTACGTCGTACGGACGGTCGCCGCCTCCCTGGTCTCGGCGGACCCGCGCGCCGAGGAGGCCGCGCGGACCCTCGGCGCGAGCGGCCTTGTCACGTTCTGGCGGATCACCCTGCCGACCATCAGGTCCGGTCTCTTCTCCGGTGCGATCATCGCGTTCCTGCTCTCCTTCGACGAGACCGTCATCTCCCTGTTCGTGTCCGGGCAGAACACCGTGCCGCTGCCGGTGGCCGTACTCCAGTACGTCGAGTACCGCAGCGACCCGTCCGTCGCCTCCCTCTCCGTCCTGCTCGTCCTGCTCTCCGTCGTCGTGGTCGTCCTGGTGGAACGCGGACTCGGGCTGCGTCGCACCCTGCGATCCGGCTGAGCGGACCCTGCCCCTCCCACGTACCGACCGAACGCCCCACCCGTCGCACCCGTCGTACCCGTCGCAAGGAGAACACCGTGCCCGCCACCCCGGCGCAGCCCCTCGACCCGACCGCACTGCACCGCGACAGCGTCGTCTTCAACGCGCTCGACTGCACCCCGCTGCTCTGGGCCGACGAGACCTACCTCGGCAAGCTCGCCGTCTCCGGGGTCACGGCGATCAACCACGCGGTCTCCATCTCCCAGGGGTACGACGCCGCCGCGGCGGCCATCGTCGGCTGGCGGCACCGGCTCGCCGAGACCGGCGGCCGGGTCTTCCAGGCGTACGGTCTCGACGACGTCGCCCGTGCCAAGACCGAGGGCAGCGTGGCGTGGTTCGCCGGGTTCGAGGACAGCAAGCCGGTGGGGGAGGACCTGTGGCGGCTGGAAGCCCTCCACCAACTGGGCCTGCGCTTCATGGGGTTGACGTACCAGAACCGGAACTACGCGGGGGACGGCAGCGGTGAGACCGCCAACGGCGGGCTCAGCCGCTTCGGCCGCGCCCTCGTCGAGGAGTCCAACCGGCTGGGCGTGGCCCTCGACCTGTCGCACACCGGCGAGCGCTCCACGCTGGAGACCATCGAGGTCTCCGGGAAGCCGGTCCTCGTCACCCACGCGGGCCTGACCCACTTCGTCGACAGCCCGCGCAACAAGAGCGATGTCGTCGCCCGTGAACTGGCCGCGCGCGGCGGTGTGTTCGGCCTCGCCGCCAAGTCAGGATTCCTCACCCCCGACGGGCTGACCCGCCGCCCCGGCGCCGAGGTCTTCGCCGACAACATCGACTACCTGGTCGAGCTGATCGGCATCGACCACGTCATCGTCGGCACGGACGTGGGCGACGAGCGCAAGTACTCCCGCGAGGGCATGGCGCGGGTGCGCAGGCTCTACCCGGAGATCCCCATCGTCGGCGAGGACCTCGACCTCGACCGGATCCACCCCGAGGGCATGGGCACCCCCGCCGACCTGCCCCGCATCACCGAGCTGCTGGCCGGCCGCGGCTACACCGCCGAGGACATCACCAAGGTCCTCGGCGGTAACATGCACCGTGTGCTGACCGACATCTGGGACACCGCGGCGTGAGCGGCCGCCCGCTCCGTATCGCCGTCGTCGGGGCGGGGCCGCGCGGCACCGCCGTACTGGAGCGCCTCACGGCCAACCTCGGCCCCGCGGGCCCCTGGGCGGGCACCCCGGCCGAGGTGCACGTCGTGGACGCGCACCCGCCGGGCGCCGGGCGGATCTGGCACCCCGGGCAGTCCGGGCACCTGCTCATGAACACACTCTCCGGGCACGCCACCGCGTTCCCCGACGAGACCGTGACGATGGCGGGGCCCGCGACCACCGGGCCCTCCCTCGCGCAGTGGGCGAGCGAGTACGAACCGGGCACCGAAGCCTGGGAGTTCCCCTCCCGCGCGCTGATGGGCCGCTACCTCGCCTGGGCCCACGACCGCATCGTCCTCGCCGCCGCCCCCTCCGTCCGGATCGTCCCGCACCCGCGACGCGCGGTCGCGCTGGACGAGGCCCCCGAAGGGCGGCTGCTGCTCCGGCTCGACGACGGGACGCGCCTGCTCGTCGACGCCGCCGTCCTCGCCACCGGCCACACCGACCAGCTGCCCTCGGACGAGGTACGGACACTGACCGCCACCGCCGGGCGGTACGGACTTCGCCACCTGCCGCCGGGCCATCCGCACGAGGCGCCGCTCGACCTGCTGGAACCGGCCGAGCCGGTCCTCGTACGCGGTCTCGCGCTCAACTTCTTCGACCAGCTCACGTTGGTCACCGCCGGCCGCGGCGGCCGGTTCGAAGCGGCGGGGGACGGCGGCGCGCTGCGCTACCTCCCCTCGGGCCGCGAACCGCGCCTGATCGCGGGCTCGGGCCGGGGCGTGCCGTATCTCGCGCGCGCCGAGACACCGGGCCGGATGGAGCCGGGACACACCCTGGCCTTCTTCGACGAGGCGGCGGTCGCCCGGCTGACCGCCCGCGCCCCGGGCACGGTCGGCTTCCGCACCGAGGTGTGGCCGCTGATCGCCCAGGAGGCGGGCGCGGCGTGGTACCGCACCCTGCTCGGCCTCCGGCCCTCGGCGGTCCTGATGGAGGCCGGAACGTTCCTGGAGCGGTACGCGGCGGCCGGCCACGGCTCCGACGCCCAGGCGGAACTGCTCGCCGACGGGGTGCCCGACCCCGCCGACCGCTTCGACGCGCTCGGCCTCGACACCCCGCTGGCCGGCCGGACCTTCCCCGACCGCGCCGCGTTCGGGAGCTGGGCGCGCGAGTGGATGCGTACGGACCTGGCGGCGGCGCGCGCGCCGGGGCGGAGCCCGGTCAAGGCCGCGGCGGCGGCGATCGCCGCGGTGAAGGGGCAGGTCCGGCGGGTGGTCGCCGCGGGCGTGCTCACCGGCGCCTCACACCCCGAACTGGCGTGGTTCCGGTCGTACGGCGCCCATGTCGCCAGTGGCCCGCCCGCCCGCAGGATCGCCGAGCTGATCGCGCTGAGCGAGGCGGGCGTCGTCGAGTTCCTGGGCGCGCGCCCCACCGTCACCGTCGACGGCGAGGCGGGCCGCTTCACCGCGCTCTCCCCGACCACCGGCGGCCCGCCCGCCACGGCCCGCGCCCTGCTGGACGCCTGGCTGCCCGGCCAGGACCTGGCCCGTACCGCCGACCCGCTGCTGGCCGGGCTCGTCACGTCCGGACTGGCCCGCCCGCACCGGGCGGGCGTGGGGGACGACGCGACCGCGACCGGCGCGCTCGACATCGTCCCCGCGGAGCTGAGGGTGCGCGACGCCTCGGGACGGCCGCATCCGCACCTCTTCGCGTTCGGCATCCCCGTCGAGGGCGTGGAGTGGAACACCGCGATCGGCGCGCGGGCCCGCGGCAACGCCGCGATGTTCCGGCAGGCCGACACGATCGCCCGCTCCGCGCTCGGAGCGGCGGCCGGCCGGCCGTGAGGGAGCCTCCTCAGCCGAGGAGCGCGGCGATCACCACCAGGACCGGTACCGACAGCAGCGTGGAGAGCAGGATCGACTCCCGCGCAAGCCGTTCGGCGACCCGGTAGCGCGAGGCGTACGTGTAGAGATTCTGCGCGGCGGGCAGCGCCGAGGTCACCACGACGTCGAGCAGCGCCGCGCCGTGCAGCCCGAACACCAGGGAACCCAGCGCCCACGCGGCGGCGGGCTGGCCGACCGACTTCAGCGCGGCGGAGAGCAGCACGGGGTGGCGGTCGGAGCCACGCCCCGGCAGCGTCGAGCCGCACAGCGAGATCCCGAAGGCCAGCAGGACGGCCGGGACCGACATGTTGCCGATCAGGAGCAGCGGATCGAGCACCGGACCCGGCACCGTCCACCCCAGGGCCGCGACGGCGACCCCGCAGAGCGAGCTCGCGCCGATCGGATTGCGCAGCGGTGTGGTCACGCGCTGCCAGAGCGGCAGCTTCTCGCCCGGCTGCGAGAGGTCGAGCACCGTCAGGGCGATCGGTGTCATCACGAGCTGCTGGAAGAGCAGGACGGGCGCCACGAGCGAGGCGTCCCCGAGGACGTACACGGCGATGGGGATGCCGAGATTCCCCGCGTTGACATAGCTGGAGCAGAGCGCGCCGATCGTGGTGCGCCCGAGGTCCCAGCGGCGGATCAGGGCGACGGCCACGAAGGCCCCGGCCGCGACGGCCGTACTGATCGCCGTGATCAGCAGCCGGCTGGAGAGGACGACCGAGAGATCGGCCCGCGCGAGGGTGGTGAACAGCAGCGCGGGCGTGGCCACGTGGAAGGCCAGCTTGGTGAGCACCTCACGGCCGTTGTCGCCGAGATACCTGCGCCGTCCGATCACGTAGCCGACCCCGATGACGACGGCGATGACGGCGAAGCCGGTCAGTACTCCTTGCACGGCATGTCCCCGTCACAGATCAGCGCGGACGACGGCGGCGGAGCACATAGGTGGGTCATGCAGCCAACCCTCCCGAGGAACATCACTCCAGGTCAACGTGGGCTGGCTCACCCCGCCGTGCGGACCCGTCGGGGCCGGCGGGAACGGCGGGCGATCTCAGCCGGGACCGGTGTCGCTGGACGGCGCGCTCTCCGCGCGCCCGTCCCCCTCCGCCCCGTTCACCTGGTCCAGGGTGCCCGTGACGTGGAGCACCCGCTCCAGCGCGGGACGGCGCTCCGTCAGCACGACACGCACACCGTCGGACTCGGCGAGACGCCGGATCATCAGCAGCGCGGAGAGGCCCATGGAGTCGCACATCGTGAGCCCGCCGCAGTGCAGCTCCAGCCGTGCCATGCCCCGGTGGGTACGGAGCAACTGCCGTACGGTGTCGATCACTTCGTACGACGTCTCGTAGTCCATCTCGCCGTCGAGCCGCACCACGACGGTGTCGGAGGCCGGTGTGGTGACGACGACGGCCAGTGGTTCCGGCGGTGTGACGGTCATCGGGGCCGCCCTGAGGAGAGCCCGGAGGAAAACTCTGAGGAACACCCAGAGGAAAGCCCTGGGGAAAGCCCTGGGGAAAGCCCTGGGGAAGGGACCGGCGGCCGGGCGGTGTGCTCCTGGCTCACGCCGTCCGTGGCGGTCGCGGGAGCGGAGCGCGTACGGGTCATGGGGTGAACCTGCCCGGTCCGCGCCCTCCCGCCGCGCTGAGGCGGTCGCGGCGCGGCACCGTGACGGCGACGAGCGCCATGTCGTCGTGGCTGCCCGGTCCCACCCACTCGGTCGCGCGCGTCTGGACGCGCTCGACGACCGCCTCCGCCGACAGGCCGGCGCACTCGCCGAGGACCGACATCAGCCGCTCCTCGCCGAACATGCCGTCACCGGACGGCCCGCCCCTGGCCTCCGTGATCCCGTCGGAGTACAGGAGACAGGTCTCGCCCGGCCGCAGGACCGTACGGAACGTCCGCGCGGACACCTCGGGCAGCGCCCCGATGAGGGTGCCGCTGGTCCGCGCCACCTCCACGGTGCCGTCCGACCGTACGATCAGCGGCGCGGGATGGCCGCCGCTGGTCAGCCGCAGTTCCACCCCGTGCGTCCGGCGCGTCACCGAGGCGAGCACCAGCGTCGCGAACCGGGTGTGGTGCGAGGTGAGCAGGGCCCCGTTGAGGAGCTTCAGCAGCCGCTCGTGATCGGGCTCGACCAGCCGCAGGGCCTGGAGGGTGTTGCGGATCTTGCCGGTCAGTACGGCGGCTTCCAGCCCCTTGCCGCAGACGTCGCCCAGCACGGCCTGGGTCTCGCCGCCCTGCCGCTCGGCCGGGTAGAAGTCGTAGAAGTCGCCGCCCACGCGCTGGCCGTCGCGCGAGGGACGGCAGCCCCCGGCGAACTCCACCCCGTCGTAGTGGCGCGGTCGGGGCGGCAGCAGATCACGCATCAGCAGATCCGCGACGGAGGACTGTTCGGCGAAGAGCAGCGCGCCCGAGATGGCCGCGCCCGCGCGGGCGGCGAAGATACGGGCGAAGGTCTCCTCGCCCTCCGTGAACGGGGACCGGCCGGGCCGGCGCAGCAGGATCAGCGCGCCCGAGGGGACCCCGTTGCCGGGCAGCGGCGTCACCACGACCGAGCCGATCTCACCGAACCCCTCGGGCGCCGGCCACGCGGGGGCGGTCCCCGGGGCGAGCCGGCGCGAGGGCGCCGGCGGGAAGCCCTGAAGCGCCTCCGCCAGTCCTGGCACGTCCGCCGGGTCGGCCCTGAGCGTCGTGTGCGTGACGGAGCCGTCCCGCACGGCGTGGGTGAGCGGCAGCCGGCGGCCCGTACGCGGTCCGACGACGACCGCCGCGTCGGCGAGATGGGCGGCGGCGAGCAGCGCCGTTGTGTCCACGCACTGACGGGCGTTGAGGGAGGACAGCAGTTGGTCGGACGCCTCGACGAGGAACGCGGTGCGCTCCCGCTCCGTGTCGAGGGCCTGCTGCGTGGCCCGGTGGTCCGTCTCGTCGCTGAGCCACCACGTCGTCAGGCCACCGGTGCCCGTCTCGGCGCCGCGCGCCCGGTACGAGCGCGCGCCCACGGCTCCGTACGCGGTGTGTTCGCGCCCCGCGTGCGCCTCGGCGAGCCAGTGCGGGCCGCGGCGCGAGAGATCGCAACCCGCCGTGAGACCGGGCAGAAGGGCGGTGGCCGCCGCGTTGGCCAGCCGGACCACACCGGCTCTGTCGGCCACGATCACCGGGTGCGGGGAGGACTCCAGGGCCACATCGCCCACGGCCGGGACGGTCGGGGAAGAGGTCTTCGGTGCATGCCTCACATAGTGGGACGCCGTGCCTCGGCACGAATCCCCTTCACCCTCTCACTACTTCGAGTGCGTCGTTGTCATGGGGGAAAACAATCCCCTCCCGCCGCGCGGCGCGCAATCCCGCGTCCGGCCGGGGCCCGGGGCGGCCGTCACCCAGGGGCCATCAGCATGTCATGGGCGGCCACGGGGAGGCCGGGAGCGGCCCGGACCCGGGGCCTCGCGCCCCGTTCAGTGCCGTATCAGCGCCCTGATCAGCTTGCCGCCGTCCCCGAGGAGTGTGACCGTCACCTCGGCCAGCCGCTGCACCAACGGCCAGCCGTAGCCGCCCGGCAGCCACTCCTCGCGCCGCTGCTCGAACGCGGGAAGCCGCGAACTCGCGTCCTGCACCGCGATCTCGACCACCCCGGTCCCCGCCGAGATCCGGAAGCCCGTCACACCGCCCGCGTGCCGTATGGCGTTGGTCACCAGCTCCGACACCACCAGGAGCACATCGATCACCGCCTGCTCCGGTACGCCCGGCGCGTGCCCGTCCAGGAAGGAGCGCGCCAGCGCGCGGGCCTCGGCCGTACCCGCCGGGCGCGCGTCCAGCCACGACCGCGCCCCCGACACCGCGTTGTCCGCCCCGTCGTCCACCGTTGTCATCCCCGCACCCCCCGTACGCGGCTCTGGCTTCCCTGCCGGTGAGTCCTGCCCGGCGTCGGCCCCGTGACACACCACACACGGCCCCGCGCCCGGCGCAGAGCATCGCATGTTTCCTCCGCGCGTGGACGGGTGTGCGGTAAACCAGTGTGCGGGAACACCCCGTCCCACCCCACCGGTTTGCCGTAACTTCTCCAGGGGGAGCGTTCCCCCGCCACGTGCGGAACGACACTCCGGATGTCGATATGCTTCCCGCCGGGGTGACGCCGGGTGACCGGCGGCACCGGGTGAGAGGGGTGGAAAGTGGTCGAGTTGCCTGTGGGCCTCTCGTCGCGTTCGGTGCCGGGCGGTCGTACCTCCACAGCCCTGTCCCCGCCCGCCCCGCGCGAGGGCACGCCCGTACGGGACACCGCCCACGCCGTCGTACGCGACTCCCGGTGGGCCACCGACGCGGTCATGCTGCTCGTCGAGGACGACGCGGGTGACGCGCTGCTCGTCGAGGAGATGCTCGCCGACAGCGACCTCGACTGGTCGCTCACGTGGTGCCAGACGCTCGCCGAGGGCCAGCGGTTCCTCGCCGACCGCACCGCCCCCGTCTGCGTCCTGCTCGACCTCCACCTCCCGGACGTCCACGGCCTCGACGCGGTCACCCGTATCCTGCGCACCGCTCCGGACGCCGCCATCGTCGTCCTCACGGGCATGGCCGAGGGGGAGACCGGGCTCTCGGCCGTGGCGACCGGCGCGCAGGACTACCTCGTCAAGGGCCGCATCGACCCGGAGGCGCTCAGCCGCGCCGTCCGCTACGCCCTCCAGCGCAAGCAGGTCGAACAGGCCTCCGCCGCCCTGCGCGCCAACGAACGGATGGCGCAGGAGAACGCCCGGCTGGAACGCGGCCTGCTGCCCGTACCCCTGCTGCGCGGCGACGACTTCGAGGCGAAGGCCCGGTACGAACCGGGACGCGTCCACGGCCTGCTCAGCGGCGACTTCTACGACGTCGTCCAGACCGAGGACGGCACCGTCCACGCGGTGATAGGCGACGTCTCCGGCCACGGCGCCGCCGAGGCCGCCCTCGGGGTCTGCCTGCGCGTCGCCTGGCGCACCGCCGTCCTGTGCGGGACACCGCCGCTGGACCGGGTACGGCTCCTGGAGGAGATCCTCGTCGCCGAACGGTCCGACCAGCACCTCTTCGCCACCGTCACCTCACTGGTCTTCCCGCCCGGCGGCCGCGAGTTCCGCGTCGTACGCGCCGGCCACCCCGGTCTGCTCGTACGCCACGGCGCCACGGTCCGCTGGGAGGAACCGCAGGTCGGCATGGCCCTCGGGCTGCTGCCCGGCGCGGGCCGCTGGGCCGAGACCACCATCCCGCTACCGCCCGGAGGCCATGTGGTGCTCTTCACCGACGGCCTCTTCGAAGGCCGTACGGGGCCGACGACCCGGCTCGGCGAGGACGGCCTCCTGCGCCTCGCGCGGCTCCACGGCGAACTGCCCGCGCGGGCCTTCGTGGACGCGCTGGTCGACGGCGCGACCGAAGGGGCCGCCCCGCACGGCGGACTCGCGGACGACGTCGCCGTACTCCACCTCGGCTGGGGCGACACCCGGTGACGCGGCCTCCCGAACCACGCCCTCCGGAGACGCGCACTCCCTCGGTGTGGCGCGCCGCGCGCGCCCGGCTCTCCGTCCAGGGATGGGTGCGCCTCATCCTGGCCGCTCTGATCCTGGTCGTCTGCGGTTGCACGGTCCTGGCCGGAGTGCTGCTCTCCCGGACGAACGACCGCACCAACGAACTCGTCGACCGGATCCAGCCCGCCAGGACCAACGCCTTCCAGCTCCAGCGGGCCCTGCTCGACCAGGAGACCGGGGTACGCGGCTTCGCGCTCACCGCCGACCCGTCGTTCCTCGCACCGTACGACCAGGGCCGGGCCGACGAGGAGCGGTTCACCACGCGGATGCGCGTCATCGTCGGGTCCGACCGGCGGGCCACCGCCGACCTCGACCGGCTCACCCGCGCCGCCGGACAGTGGCGGCGCGACGAGGCGGAGCCCCTGATCGCGTCCGTACGGACCCGGGGCACCGTCACGGCGTCCGGGGAGCGGCTCACCGGGAACAAGGCCGCCTTCGACGAACTGCGCCGGCTCTTCGACGTCCAGCAGCGCCATCTCGACACGGCCAGGGACCACGCGCGCGCCGACCTGAGCGACGCCCGCGAGCTGCGCGACACGGTCTTCCTCGTGATCCTCGGCCTCTTCGTCGTGGCGGTGGTGGGCCTCTCCGTCCTCCTGCACCGGATGGTCGGCCGGCCGCTGAACGCGCTGCGGGCCGCGACCGACGGCGTACGCGACGGGGCGTTCGACCGGCGCATCGAGGTACGGGGCCCCTCCGACCTGCGGGCCGTCGGCGCCGCGGTGGAGGACATGCGCCGCCGGCTGGTCGACGAGATCGCGGCCACCAGGCTCCGTGAGGGTCTGCTCGCGGAACAGACCGAGGAGCTGCGCCGCTCGAACTCGGAGCTGGAGCAGTTCGCGTACGTGGCCTCCCACGACCTCCAGGAGCCGCTGCGCAAGGTCGCCTCGTTCTGCCAATTGCTGGAGAAACGATACGGCGACCAGCTCGACGGCCGGGGCAAGCAGTACATCGACTTCGCCGTCGACGGCGCCAAACGCATGCAGGTCCTGATCAACGATCTGCTCACCTTCTCCCGGGTGGGCCGGGTGAACGACACGTGGCAGGCCGTCGAACTGGACCAGGTCATGGACCGCGCCCTCGGCAACCTCGCGCTCGCCATCGAGGAGTCGGAGGCCACGGTCGTACGGGAGGACCCGCTGCCCCGGGTGACCGGCGACCCGACCACCCTGGCCATGCTCCTCCAGAACCTCGTCGGGAACGCGGTCAAGTTCCGCCGCCCCGACGTCCCCGGACTGATCACCGTCGGATGCGTCGCCGAGGGCGAGGAGTGGCATCTCACCGTGACCGACAACGGCATCGGGGTCGCGCCCGAGTTCGCCGAGAAGGTCTTCGTCATCTTCCAGCGGCTGCACGCCAGGAACGAGTACGACGGCACCGGCATCGGGCTGGCGCTCTGCCGTAAGATCGTCGAGTTCCACGGCGGCCGGATCTGGCTGGAGTCCGTGCCCGAGGGCGGCACCCGTATCCACTTCACGATGCCCGCCGTCCGGGACGAGCCCGAGCCGTCCGCGGGATCCTCCGCTTCCGCCGAGTCGACCGAGCCGCTGGGGCCTTCCGGCGAGGCGCGGCCACCGCACACCTCCCATGGAGCCGCCCTGTGAACTCGCAATCCCCGTGCGTCGAGCCGATCGAGGTCCTGCTCGTCGAGGACGACGCCGGCGACGAGCTGATGACCCGCGAGGCGTTCGAGGACAACAAGATCCGCAACACCCTGCACGTGGTGCGCGACGGGGAGGAGGCCCTGGACTTCCTCTACCGGCGGGGGGCCCACACGGACGCGCCCCGGCCGGATCTCATCCTGCTCGACCTCAATCTGCCGAAGTACGACGGCCGCCAGGTCCTGGAGAAGATCAAGACCGACCCCGAGCTGGCCCACATCCCCGTGGTCATCCTCACCACCTCGTCGGCGGAGGAGGACATCCTGCGCAGCTACAAACTGCACGCGAACGCCTACGTGACGAAACCGGTCGACCTCGACCAGTTCATCGCGGCCGTCCGGCAGATCGACGAGTTCTTCGTCACCGTGGTCCGGCTGCCCGGGCGGCTTCCCAGGCACAGGTGACGCCTTTCACGAAACCGCCTGGCATACCGGCGGCGTGTGCGGGCATAAGGGGAACCGAGAAGGGGGTGCCCGAGCGCCTCACAGGTGCGCGGGCAGGAGCTATGACCGAACAGACCATCATCGGAACGGCCCTCACGGCCATGACCGATTCCGTACAGCCACTGCGGCGGGCCGGGCAGTTCAGCGGTGAGCCCGGGTGCATCGCCGAGGCCCGGCTGCTGGCCGAACGGTTTCTTCAGCAGTTGGAGGCCGAGTGGTTCGCCGCCCTCGGTGACCGCGTGACCGGCGATCTGCTGCTCGTCGTCAGCGAACTGGTCACCAACGCCGAGCGGCACAGCCACGGACCGTACCTGCTGGAGCTGGAGGGCACGGACCAGCAGGTCCTCGTGACCGTGTACGACAGCAGCTCGACCCTGCCACGCCGCTACCCGCGCGACCCCGCCCGGCTCGGCGGGCACGGTATGGAGATCGTCCACGCCCTCGCCGACCGGCTCACGGCGGAACGCGTCCCGGTGGGCAAGCGGGTCCAGGCCGTCTTCGACCTGACGTCCCGCCGGGTCCCGGCCTGACGCGCCCGGCCGTACGGTACGGTCCTTCGCCGTCACCCTCCCGGGGCACCGCTCACCCCGCCCGCGTCACCCCTCCCGGCCGAACCAGTCCAGGCAGAGCACCAGCGCGTCGTCCGTCGACTCGGTCTCCCGGTAGGCCGCCAGCTCCCGCAGCACCGCGCGCGGCACCATCGCCGCGGGCAGCAGGCTCGTCGAGCTGATCGCCCGCGCCAGCGCCCGGTCCCCGTACGCCTCGCCCTGCGGCGAGAGGGTCGCGTACACCCCGTCGCTCACGAAGAGCAGCCGGTCGCCGGGATCCACCTGGAACGACTGCACCACGTAGTCCGACTCCTCGAACATGCCGAGCGGAAGCTGCGCGTCCAGTTCGACGCGCTCCACGGTCTTGCCGCGCTGCCGCCACAGCTCGGGCGACCCCGCGTCCACGGCCTCGACCCGCCCCGTCGCCAGCTCGAAACGGAGCAGCAGCGTCGATACGTACGAGGCGCCCCGGTGCTGCTCGTACAGGGCCTGGTCGGCCAGCGCCGCCTGGTCGGCGATGCCGATGCCCGCCCGGCGCGCGTTGCGCAGGGCGTTGACGGCGAGATTGGTCAGCAGGGAGGCCTGGATGCCCTCGCCCATCCCGTTGGTCACCGCGAGGGTCAGCTCGGTCGCGTCCGCCGCCCAGTCGAAGTTGTCGCCGTGGATCGCGTAGGCGGGTTCGAGCTGCGCGCCGATCGCGTACTCCCGGGCGGTGCAGGCGCGGGCCGGGAGCAGTTCCCACTGCATCTCGGCCGCCAGGGTCAGCCGGGTCGCCCTGCGCGCCCGCTGGTAGAGGTCGGTGTCCCGCTCCGCCACCAGGATCTCGTGGCCCAGCAGATCGGCGACCTGGGCCAGATCGTCGACGGTCTCCGGGGTGGACGGACCGCTCGGCAGCCGGACCGTGAGGATGCCGAGGCGTTCGCCGCGTACGGTGACCGGGAGGTGGTGGTCCACCGCGTCCCGGTGCCTGATCTCCTGCTCACGCGGCTCCTGGCTGCCGAACGCCCGGCCTTCCGGGGTGTTGTGCAGTGACAGGCCCTCGGCGGCGGGGGCCGAGGGGTCGTCGACCGTACGGAGCACCGTGAGCGCGTAGTCCGCGAGGTACAGCGTGACGGAGGACGCCCCGTACGCCGTCGCGAGCGCGCCGCGCAGGGCGCCCACCAAGTCGTGCGGCGCCGCCGCGCGGACCGCTCTTTCCACATCCGCGAGTAGAGTCACTGTCGTTCAGCTTTCCTCAAGGGGGCCGGTTCGGTCCGGGTTCCGGTCCTGGTCGGTCCGGGGATCGGTCCGGGCTGACAAAAGGCAACGCCGGATGAAAGGGTGGATCGATGTCCCGTTTCACCGGTCAGCCGCGCCGTCGCGAGCAGGTCGCCGAGGCCGTCAGTGCCGCCTCGGAACTGCTCGAAGTGCTGTGGGGGCGTGGCCAGGAGGCCGCGCCGTCGGGTCCGGTCCCGCCGTCCCAGCTACGGGCCCTTCTCGTCATCGAAACGCATGAGGGCGTCAATCTGCGGACCCTCGGCGAGGCGCTCGGGTCGCGTCCCTCCTCCGTGAGCAGACTCTGCGACCGGATGGAGGCCATGGGGCTCGTGACCCGCTCCCAGAGCCGTGCGAGCCGGCGCGAGGTCGAGCTGCGGCTGAGTCTGCGGGGCCGGCAGGCGCTGGACGAGCACCGTGCCTTCCGCACCCGTGAGGTGAGGCTGGTGCTGGAGCGGATGGAGCCGTCGGACGTGCTGACGCTCGCGGAGGGGCTGCACGCCTTCCGCGCCGCGGCGGGCCGGAGTCCGGGGGTCGGGGCCGAGGCGGCCGAGCCCCCGCTGCGGAGCCACGTGGCGGACAGCGCATAGCTTCACCGGAGCTCCCTTCCTGGCATCGACGCGTTACTCTCCGCGCAGAGCACTTGTGCGGAAGCCGTGAACAGATTGTTGCGCACCAGGAAATGTTGTCAAATGGCAACTATCACTTCTATCGTGAAGCCACATCTGACCTCTACCGCCCACGAAGGAATCCTGTGCAACCTCATCACAGCGCAGGTCAGACCATGGGACTGGCCGTGAGCCGGAACGGCGACGCGGCCGTCGTCGCCCTCAGCGGTGATCTCGATCTGGAGAGCAGCGTCCCGCTCGCCACCGCGCTGGCCGAGGCGGGCGAGACCGCCCCGGGCCCCGTTGTCGTGGATCTCTCCCGCGTCTCCTTCGCGGACTCCACCACGGTGAACGTGCTCCTGCAGGCCCACAGCTCCCTGGGCCCGAGGCTGCGGCTCACCCGGCCCTCCTCCGCCGTCCAGCGCCTGTTCGATGTCATCGGCCTGGAGAACGCCCTGCCGGTGTACGGCACGATCGAAGCCGCGCTCGCGCCCGAGGGGCCGGCGGGGGTGCGGCCCGTCGGCGGCGCCGAGGCGGCCGGCTGACGCGACCCGGCGCGAGGGCGGGCCGTCCGGAGTCCGCGCCGTCCGGCCGCTCCCCTTTACGGGACGGGCCGGACGGCCCCGGCTCTCAGAGATAGCGGCGGATGGGGGCGACCGCCCGTTCCAGCACCCGCCGCCCCACGGAGCGCCGCTTCCACCGGCCCGGCTCGATCCGCGCGCTCACCCGCAGGTCCTCGTCGAAGTCGGCGTCCAGGACGGCGGTGAACTCCTCGTCGAGCACCGCGAGCATGACCTCCTCGTCATGGTCCAGGGAGCGCCGGTTGAAGTTGCTGGAGCCGACGAGCGCGGCAGTCCCGTCCACGGTGATCACCTTGGCGTGCATCATCGTCGGCCGGTACTCCCAGATCCGTACACCGCACGCGAGCAGTTCCTCGTAGTGGCGCTGCCCGGCCAGCGCGCAGACCCGTTTGTCGGTGTGCGGCCCCGGCAGCAGGATCTCCACCTCCACCCCGCGCGCGGCGGCCCGGCAGAGCAGCTTCACGAAGTACGGATCGGGTGCGAAGTAGGCGGTGGCCAGCCGCAGCCGCTCCTGCGAGGACTCGATCACCACCCGCATCAGGGTCTGCATGTCCTGCCAGCCGAAGCTGGCGGAGCCGCGCACGATCTGCACGGCGGCGCCGCCCCGCGGCGGGTGCTCGACGAACCGGTCCCGCTCGTCGAAGAGCGTGTCGTGGCACTCCGCCCAGTTCTGCGAGAACGCGGCGGCTATGCCGTCCACGGCGGGGCCCCGCACCCGTACATGGGTGTCCCGCCACTCGTGCTCGTTCCTGGCGTCGCCGCACCACTCCTCGGCGATCCCCACCCCGCCGGTGTACGCCGTCGACTCGTCCACCACCAGGACCTTCCGGTGGCAGCGGTGATTCTGCTTGAGCGGAGTGATCCAGAGCGGTCTGCGGAACCAGGCGACCTCGACCCCGGCCTCCGTCATCGCCGTCAGCAGCCCCCGCTCGATCAGCCGGCTGCCGAAACCGTCCAGCAGGAGGCGGACCCGTACCCCGGCCCGGGCCCGGTCGGCGAGTGCCCCGGCGAACTCCGCGGCGATGTCGCCGCGCCAGTAGACGAAGGTCATCATGTCGACGGTGTGCTCGGCGCCCCGGATGCTCGCCAGCATCGCGGCGAAGATCTGATCGCCGTTGCGCAGTCTGAGGAGTTCGTTGCCCTCGGTCGCGGCGATCCCGATCAGCCGCTCAAGCCTGCGGCGCAGCGCCTGCGAACCCGCGGCCGGGGCGGCCGGGGCGTCAGGGGCGACCGGGACGGCGACGGCCGTCGGGGCGACCGGGGCGGGAGCCGGGGCGGTGGGCTCCGGCGGCTCCTGGCAGACCGTCATCGGACCCTCGGTGTGGGCAGCGCGCGCGGTGTCGCGCGGTGAGTCATGTGCACGGACGTGCCTTCCGTCGTCGGATGGTGGTGCGGGCGGTACGCGTGGTACGGGCGGTGGGCGTGGTGCGGACCGGCACGCCGGGCGCCGTCGCCCGCCGTGCTCGCGTATGCCCCGGCCGGTGGAGACCATGTGCCGTCACGGCGGACTTCCTGTGCGACTCAACGGCAACAAGGTTCACTCGGGCACTCTTCGACGGTGATTGCGGGGGTAAACGACGGCAGGAGAACGCCGCACCCACATCCGAACGACGGGGTGAGTCCGATGCAACAACCTTCCATGAGCGACACCCAGCCCAACGGCCATGTCGAATGGGCGCTGCGCCCGGAGCTGCCGGCCGAGGCGCGGGAGGCGGCCCACGGCTTTCTGGCCGGTCTCTCTCCCGAGCCCTCCGAGCACACCTCCCAGAATCTGGTCCTGCTGGTGTCCGAGCTGGTGACGAACGCGATCCGGCACGCGGGAGAGGTGACCTCTTTGCATCTGCGTGCGGACCGTCGCAGCCTGCAGATCGTGGTGCACGACCCGAGCCCCGCCCCGCCCCAGGACCGCACCCCCGATCTCACCGGCCGGACCGGCGGCTTCGGCTGGCCGATGATCCTGCGCCTGGCCGAGAAGGTCACCGTCCTGCCGCGCCCGGAGGGTGGCAAGACCATTCGCGCCGTGCTCACGCGGTAGCGCGCGCGGGCGCTCGTGGCACACGGCGTTTTCCGCTCATCGGCGGTGCGCATCCTTCGGGGCGGACGAAGGAGTGGGATGCGCGGGACATACGGCACGGGCGCCGCGGTGCGCGGCGGGTGCGCGGTCCTGGCCGTGGCGGCGCTCGCTCTGTCGGCGGGACGCGGCGGTGGTACACCGCCCTCGGCGCCCGTTCGCGGGGCCGTCACGGCGACGGTCACCGCCTCCGCGCCGCCCGCGGCGGACCGTACGGACCCCGGCGCCTGCGGGGACGCCGACTGTGAGGTGGAACTGGCGGCGGGGGACACCGTCCGCTTCGACCGCGGTGACGGGACCGGCCGCTTCACGATCACCGGTGTGTACGGGGCGGACGCGAGCTGGGAGCTGCCGGGATCGCGGCGCTGCGGGGCGTCCGGCCCCGGGAACATCCAGGTGCGTGGGGACGGCGACGGCTGCCGGGGCACGGTCGGCGCGGGGACGACACTCAGCGGGGAAGGCGTCACGGTGACGTTCGTCGGCATCGGGGCGTCGACCGTACGCGTACGTCTGACGCCGGGTTCTTGAGGTTCCCCAGCTCCACGGCGTTCCGCCGGTTCCTCATGCCCCTCCCGCACCTCTTGTCGCGCGGACAGGTCGGCCCTACGATGCATACCCGGGACATGAAACGTTTCAATCCTGGGGGTCGCGATGGGCATGGGCTGGACGCGCCGAGGTCTTCTGCACGCCTCCGCGCTGGGGGCCGGGGCCGGCCTCCTCACCGGCGTGGCCACGGGCTCCCCGGCCGCCGCCGCGCCCCCGCCGGAAGGCCGAGCGGGGCGGCTCCGTATCGTCTCGGCCACCGTCGAGTACGCCGAGAACGTCCTCGGCACCGATGTCGCCGCCCCGCTGCTGTCCTGGGTGCTCGACGGCGGCCGGGTCGCGCGGCAGAGCGCGTACCAGATCCGGGCCGCCACCGGCCGGCGCGCGCTCGCCGCGGGCCGTGAACTCCTCTGGGACACCGGCCGCGTGGCGTCGGACCGTACCGTCGCCGTGCCCTACGGCGGCCCCGCGCTGCCGCCCCGTACCCGCTGCCACTGGCAGGTCCGCGTCTGGGACGCCGAAGGACGCGCCTCGGCGTGGAGCGCGCCCGGCTGGTGGGAGACCGCGCTCGGTACGGAGCGGTGGCACGCGCGGTGGATAGGCGCCGACCAGCCCGCCGGGCCGCCCGGCCTCGACGGCGCGTCCTGGATCTGGTCGGCGGGGGCGACCACGGGCGGCGCGCCCGTCGGACCGCGCTGGTTCCGTGGCTCCCTCGGCCTTCCCGCGGGGACGGACATCGCGCGGGCCACGCTCGTCGCCACCGCCGACGACGACTTCACCCTCCATCTGAACGGCCGTCAAGTCCTGCACACACCCGAACAGGTGGATTCCTGGCGCACCGGCAGGGCCGCCGATGTCACCTCCGCAGTACGCGCCGCCGGCCGTACCGTGGTCCTCGCGGCGGTCGCCACCAACCGCGGCGGGGCCGCCGCCAATCCGGCCGGACTGCTCGTACGACTGCTGGTGGAAACCACCGCCGGCGCCACCCTTCAACTGGCCACCGGGGACGGGTGGCGAGCCACGGACGCCGAGCAACCCGGCTGGGAACGGACCGAGTTCGACGACGCCGGCTGGGCCGCCGCCGCCGTGCTCGCACCCTACGGCCAGGGGCCGTGGGGCAGCGGGGTCTCGATCGCCGCGCCGGAGGCGCCCGCGCCCCTGCTGCGCCGGGCGTTCACCGTGGCCAAACCCGTCAGCCGCGCCCGCCTCTACATCAGCGGACTGGCCTACTACGTGGCGGAGCTGAACGGAGATCGGGTCGGCAGCCAGGTGCTCGACCCGGCCTTCACGGACTACGACGAGACCGTGATGTACGCGGTGCACGATGTGACGGCGCTCCTGAAGCGCGGCGACAACGCGATCGGCGTCACCCTCGGCCGCGGCTTCTACGGCATGACCACCCCCAACGTGTGGAACTGGCACCGGCCCCCGTGGCACGGCGAACCGCGCCTGCTGTGCCGGCTGGAGGCCGACCACCCCGACGGCACCCGCACCACCGTCGTCTCCGACACCGACTGGCGCCTCACCGAGGGCCCCACCCTCACCAACTCCCTCTACGCGGGGGAGACGTACGACGCCCGGCTGGCCCCGGCGGGGTGGACCCGGCCCGGCTTCGACGACAGCTCCTGGCGCCACCCGGCCGAGCAGTCCGCACCCCGGGGCACCCTGCGCGCCCAGCCGCACGACCCCATCGAGGTCATCGGGACCCACACCCCCACCGCGATCACCGAGCAGGCCCCCGGGGTGTACGTCGTGGACATGGGACGGACGACGGCGGGATGGACCCGGCTGAGCGTACGGGCCCCGGCCGGCACCGTCGTCTCCCTGGTCCACGGCGAGAAACTGAAGGAGGACGGCACCGTCCACGCCGAGACCGGGCATGTGCCGGGCCGCTTCCAGCGCGACGAGTACATCTGCGCGGGCGGCGGCGCCACCGAAGTGTGGGAGCCGTCGTTCTCGTACAAGGGCTTCCGGTACGTGCAGGTCAGCGGGTTGCCGACGCGTCCGCGCCCGGCCGATGTGGTGGGCAGGACCGTCCACACGAAGGTGGCGGAGGTCAGCGGCTTCGACTGCTCCGAGCCGTTCTACGAACAGCTCGACGGGGCCATGCGCCGCACCCTGCTCAACAATCTGCACGGGATACCCACCGACACCCCGATGTACGAGAAGAACGGCTGGACGGGCGACGCCCAACTCGGCGCTCCCGTCATGGAGTACGCCTTCGGAGTGCACCGCTTCCTCACCAAGTGGCTCGGCGACCTGGCGGACAGCCAGAACCCCGACGGGCAACTCCCGGTGATCGTGCTCAGCGGCGGCTGGGGCTACGGCGACCTCGGCCCCTCGCCCGAGTGGACGACCGTATATCCCTTCCTGGTAAGGGAGATGTACCGGATCTACGGTGACGAACGGGTGGCCAGGGAGCACTGGACCACCCTGACCCGGTATCTGGACTGGGAGTTGGAGCGGCTGGTCGACGGTCTCGCGATCACCGCGCTCGGCGACTACCTGCCGCCCGGCTACGGCGGCAACCCGCCCGAGGACACCCGGCTGACGGCGACCGCGTACCTGCACCGCGCGCTCACCCAGACGGCCGAGATGGGCGAACTGCTGGGCCACGGCGGGACGGCGGCGCGCTACCGGACCGCGGCCGACGGTCTCAAGGACGCCCTCAACGCGACCTTCCTCGACGCCTCCGGCCATTACAGGACGGCGAAGGACCCCGGTTACCGGCAGACGTCCAACGCCCTCCCGCTGGCCTTCGGACTGGTCCCGAGCGGCGCCCGTGCCTCCGTCGTCGACAGCCTCGTCGCGGACATCGCCGCGCGCGGCGACCACCTCAACACCGGGGCGCTCGGCACGAGCGTGCTGCTGCGCGTCCTGTGCGCACATGGCCACCCCGAGGTGGCACACGCCATCGCCACCCAGCGTACGTACCCGAGCTGGGGCTACTGGTTCGACAACGGCGCCGACACCATGTGGGAGATGTGGCCCGTCGACTCGCGCTCGCGCGACCACTACTTCCAGGGCACGGTCGCCCAGTGGCTGTACGAGAACGTGGCCGGGCTGCGCCCCGGGGACGCGGGCTACCGCACCTTCACCGTACGGCCCGACGGCCGCACCGGTGTCACCTGGGCCCGCACCTGGATCCGCACCGTCCGGGGCGAGGCCTCGGTGGCCTGGTCGGCGATCGGCGGGGCGCTGCGGCTCTCCGTCCACGTCCCCGTCGGCGCGACGGCGGAGATCCACGTGCCGGCCGACCGCCGCGACCAGGTCACGGCGCCCGGCGGCGCCGCGTATCTGCGCACGGAGCCGGGGTTCGTGGTCTACCGGGCGGGCCAGGGCGCCTGGGACTTCGTGGGGCGCGCCTGATGAGAACCTTCCCCGGATGACGGCGACGACAACGGCGCCGGCGCACACCGCCATGGCACCGGCTCACGCCGTGGCGCCGGCTCACGCCGCGACGGCGCAGTGCCCGCGCCGGAACGGCTCACCCCCGTCGCAGCAGATACGTGTCCATGATCCAGCCCTTGCGGGCCCGCGCCGCGGACCGCAGCTCCCCGATCCGCTCCGCGACCTCGGAGAGCCGGCCGGAGACCAGGATCTCGTCCTCGGTGCCCACATAGGCGCCCCAGTGGATGACGGGGTCGGTGTCCATGTGGCGCAGATAGGCCTGCCGCGCGTCGAGCATGACCACGACATCGTCCACCCCGTCGGGCCAGCCCTCGGCGAGCCGCCGTCCCGTGGTGATCTGGACGGGACGGCCCACCCGGGTCAGCCCGGTCCGGTGCCGCGCGGCCAGCGCGGAGACGCTGCTGATGCCGGGGATCACCTCGTGGTCGAACCGGACCGCGCCACGCGCCAGGACCTCCTCCAGCACGGCGAGCGTCGAGTCGTACAGCGAGGGATCGCCCCAGACCAGGAACGCCCCGGTCCGCGCGCCGTCCGGGCCCTCGTCCAGTTCGTCGGTGATCGCGCGCTCGAAGAGCGCGGCCCGGCGGCCACGCCACGCGTCGACGGCCCCGGGATAGCCGGCGCCGTCGGTGGTCCGGTCCCGTTCGGGGTCGGGGATCTCGACCAGCCGGTGGACGTGCCCGCCGGTGTGGCGGCGCAGGATCTCGTGGCGCAGGTCGACGGGACCGGCCCTCTCCCCGCCCTTGTCGAGCAGAAAGAACACATCCACCTGACGGAGCGCCTTGACCGCCGAGACGGTCAGATGATCAGGGTCGCCCGCCCCGATACCGATGACATAGATCTTCCTCATCCTGCGGAGTCTGCCGCACCACGGCCTGGCCCGCAGAGGACAGCACCACGAGAGCGGACACATTCATAGGATGTCTGAGAACTCATCACCCGGCGCGGGGGACTACCGTGCGGCGCCGGAGCCGACATATGCTCCGCCCATGCGCGCCGCCCTCTTCGTCACCTGCGTCAATGACGCCGTGTATCCGTCCACCGGGATCGCGACCGTACGTCTCCTCGAACGCCTCGGTGTCGAGGTCGACTTCCCCGAGGCGCAGACCTGCTGCGGGCAGCCGCAGTTCAACACGGGGTACCGGCGGGAGACGGAGCCGCTGGTACGGCGGATGACCAGGGCCTTCGAGGGGTACGACTATGTGATCACACCCTCCGGTTCCTGCGCGGCGATGGTCCGCCACCACTACCCGAAGATCGGCGACGAGGCGGCCGCGTCGCTGGCCGCGCGCACCTACGAGCTGACCGAGTTCCTGGTCGACGTCGTCGGCGTGACCGACGTCGGGGCGTACTTCCCGCACACCGTCACCTATCACCCCTCCTGTCACGGAGTGCGTCTGCTCGGCCTCGGCGAACGCCCCCGCAAACTGCTCGAAGCCGTGCGCGGACTGGAGCTGAGAGAGCTGCCGGGCGCGTCCGAATGCTGTGGCTTCGGCGGCACCTTCGCCCTGAAGAACTCCGATGTTTCCGCCGCGATGGGCCAGGACAAGGTCCGGCACGCCGTCTCCACCGGAGCCGAGGTGCTGTGCGGCGCCGACAATTCCTGTCTGATGCACATCGACGGCATCGCGAGCCGCGAGGCCGCCCCGCTGCGATCCGTGCATCTCGCGGAGATCCTGGCGTCGACCGAAGAGGAGCCCTGGTCATGAGCGGTACGTATCTGGGGATGCCGGCCTTCCCGGTGGCCGCCAAGGAAGCCGTCGCCAACGAGACCCTGCGCGGCAACCTGCGCCACGCCACCCACACCATCCGCGACAAACGCGCCGTGGCCGTGGCGGAGCTGGCCGACTGGGACCTGCTCCGGGAAGCGGGCAAACGGATCAAGGACCACACGCTGCGCCATCTCGACCGCTATCTGGTCCAGTTGGAGGAGGCGGTCACCGCGGCCGGCGGCACCGTCCACTGGGCCGCGGACGCCGACGAGGCGAACCGGATCGTCGCCGACCTGGTCAAGGCCACCGGCGAGAGCGAGGTCGTCAAGGTCAAGTCGATGGCCACCCAGGAGATCGGCCTCAACGAGGCGCTCGCCGCCGAGGGCATCTCCGCCTACGAGACCGACCTCGCCGAACTCATCGTGCAACTCGGCGACGACCGGCCCTCCCACATCCTCGTCCCGGCGATCCACCGCAACCGCGGCGAGATCCGCGACATCTTCCGCGACCGGATGGCCGACTGGGGCAGGGCGGCCCCCGACGGCCTCTCCGACACCCCGGGCGAACTCGCCGAGGCGGCGAGGCTGCACCTGCGCGAGAAGTTCCTGCGCGCCAAGGTCGGCATCTCCGGCGCCAACTTCATGGTCGCCGAGACCGGCACCCTCGTGGTCTTCGAGTCGGAGGGCAACGGACGGATGTGCCTGACCCTCCCCGAGACGCTGATCTCGGTGGTGGGCATCGAGAAGGTGGTGCCGAGCTGGCGCGACCTGGAGGTCTTCCTCCAGACACTGCCGCGCTCCTCCACGGCGGAGCGGATGAACCCGTACACGAGCATGTGGACGGGCACCCATGACACCGACGGCCCGAACACCTTCCACCTGGTCCTGCTCGACAACGGCCGCACGGACACCCTCGCCGACGAGGTCGGCCGGCAGGCGCTGCGCTGCATCCGCTGCTCGGCCTGCCTCAACGTCTGCCCGGTGTACGAGCGGGCCGGCGGCCACGCGTACGGCTCGGTCTACCCCGGCCCGATCGGCGCCATCCTCAGCCCCCAACTCCGCGGCACACAGAGCGAGATCGACGCCTCGCTGCCGTACGCCTCCTCCCTCTGCGGGGCGTGCTACGAGGTGTGCCCCGTGGCCATCGACATCCCCGAGGTCCTGGTCCACCTCCGCGAACGGGTCGCGGACCAGGGGGGCAAGGGACACCGGCTGGAGAAGGCCGCGATGAAGGCCGCGGGCTGGGTCTTCGACCATCCCCGCGTGCTGGCGGCGGGGGAGCGTGCCGCGTCCAGGACCAGGGCGCTGCACCCCGCCAAGCTGCCGGGAGCGGGGGCCTGGACAAACGCGCGGGACCTGCCGCGGATGCCGGCCGAGTCGTTCCGCGACTGGTGGAAGCACCACCGTGCGAACGGCGCCGGGAACGCCGGGAGCACCGACACCGCTGTGCGCGACGCGGCCGGTGAGAACGACAACCGTAAGGACAACGGGACATGACCAGCACCGCCTCCGGTTCACGTGAACGGATCCTCGCCCGTATCCGCAGCGCCGTCGCCGACGCCCCCGACGCACCGGAGGCCCCCCGCGACTACCTCGACACCCACACACCGGCGAGCCGTAACACCGACCTGCTCGCCGAGAACCTGGCCGACTACCGCGCCCTCGTCCACCGCACCGACACCGCCGGGCTCCCCGCCCTCGTCGCCCGTCTCCTGGCCGAACGGGGCGCCCGTACCGTCCTCGTACCCCCACTGCTCCCGGATACCTGGCTCTCCGCGACACCCGAGGCCGTGACCCGGATCCAGGACGAGCCCGGTGTGAGCGCCGGGGCCCTCGACACCGTCGACAGCGTCATCACCGGCTGCGCCCTCGCCATCGCCGAGACCGGCACCCTCGTCCTCGACGCGTCGCCGGACCAGGGCCGCCGCAGGATCACCCTCGTGCCCGACCACCACATCTGCGTCGTACGCACCCTGGACCAGGTGGTCGGCTCCGTACCGCAGGCGATGCCACGCCTGGACCCGACCCGCCCGCTCACCTGGATCTCGGGCCCGTCCGCCACCAGCGACATCGAACTCGACCGGGTCGAGGGCGTGCACGGCCCCCGCAGGCTCGAAGTCGTCCTGCTCACCGACTGACCACGGCCGACGGGACCGGTGGGGCCCCGTCAGGTCAACCGGGGCGCCTCACGGGCGGCATCCACCGGACCGTCGTCGACGCGAGCCGCCAACTCCCTGGCCCACGCCGTCAACCCTGCCACGTCGATGCCGTGCGGAGTACGGTCCGGATACGCGTCGATCACCCCCGCCCCGCGCAACAGCAGCCGCGCGCCGCCCGCCGTATTGCCCCGGGCGGCGTGCGTCAGCCCGACCGCGAGCTGGGCCATCCCCCGCCACAGCGACCGCTCCGCCTCGGGCCCCGACTTCCACGCGTCCTCGAAGACCTCGTGCGCGTGGAACGGCATACCCGCGTCGAGCAGCCGCTGCGCCTCCCGCAGGGTCTCCCCGGCCGAACGCACCACCCCCTCCGGCTGCCGCTCCACCCCAGGAGCCCCGTACGCCAAGGGCCGCCCCAACCCGTCCCGCGGCCGCGCACTACGCGCCCGCCCCTCGCTGTCCCGGTCCCGCCGCTCTTCCGTCATGTACCGATTGTCGCGCGGACGGGCCGCGTCTTTCCGCGGCCCGGAGTGGGGTAATGTTCTCCGCGTAGCCGGCCACGCGGGGGAAAGCTTCCTCGGAGGGCAGGCCGCCGGGACGTGGCGCAGCTTGGTAGCGCACTTGACTGGGGGTCAAGGGGTCGCAGGTTCAAATCCTGTCGTCCCGACTTGTGTTTTTCGCAGGTCGTAGGCGGTATCGGAGAAATCCGGTACCGCCTTTCGGTGTTTCCTGGGGACCAGTTGGGGACCACGGGGTCTGGCGACGTCTTGCTGGCGCCCGCTGGACGGCGAGGGTGAGGGGTGCTGTGAGGTCGTGGCGGCGTAGGTGTTCGTGGCCGAGTGAGGTGACCACTTCGTCCCAGTGGGTGGCGCCGCGCAGGACTGCGGTGGAGATGCGTCGGCCGCGGGGTCCGGTAAAGAGGCGGGCCCCGGGGTTGGGGCTGGCGGCGAGGACGCGTATCCCTTCGATGAGGGGGACCTGGCGGGCGCGTTTGCCTTTGGTGTTCTTGTCGGTGAGTCCGCCGGGTGCGGGGGTGGTCTGCCGGCGGACGGTCCAGATCAAGTTCTCGGTCTCGATGTCGCAGGCACGGACGCCGGAGACCTCGCCGATGCGGGCGGCGGTCGCGGCCGCGAAGACGACGACGTCGCCCCATCCCCGGTAGTTGCCGTGAGACCGGTCGGTGAGTGCCCGGGCGAGGCGGAGGCGGGTGGCCCAGTCGCGCACCGCGGTCTCGGCCAGATCGAAGTCCTTCACGATCTCACCGACCGAGCGGTCACCTCGTCGGCACAGCTCGACGATCTCGGCCTTGAACTCCGGCGTGAACGAGCGGCGAGGGCGAGCCTTCTTCTTCCCCAAGCTCTCCATGACGGACATCCTCCCGGGGCAGAACCCCTGATCTCGGATGTCCGTCAAAGCAGATCAAGCCCACCCCGGCCTCAGGGGGCGATCCTGTCCGGGCGAACAGATAATGAGCGCGAGGGGTCCTGTCACGGCTGTGGCGGGATGTGTGGTTCTGCGGTCTGGAGGTCGTGGGAGAGGGGACACGTGCGGCCATGACGGTCGAAGAACAGACTTCTGACGTCGGTGCATGCCTCCCCGTCGGGGGCTTGAGCCGCCACCCCGGGCCGGTGAAGCGCACCGATCCCACAGGGCCTGCGACCGTGCCGCCGCCCGGCTCGCAAGGCGAACTGGTGTCCAGCCGGAACATGGTGGCGCGGCTGAGGGCCGTCTACCCCTCGGTCGACGCGGTCACCGTCGAGACCACAGTCAGGACCGCTTACGACTCCTTCCACCAGGCCAGGGTCAGAGCTTACGTCCCGATCCTGGTCGAACGCCGGTCCCGGAGGGTGCCGCCTGCCGCCTGCCGCACCGCCCCCGGTCAGGCTTTCGACCGCAGAGCGGCCCCCGAGACGCGCCGCGCTCACCCCGGACCGGAGAAGGACTGATCGTGATGTCGGACGAGAGAGCCGAACGCATCGCGGATTTCATCGCGCCCCTACGGGTGAAACCGGGGTCGAAGGTGCGCCTTGACCGGGACTTCGATCCTCGCTACAAGGCAGGTCTGAGGAAGCGGGAGGGGATCGAGCTGCTGCGGACCGGGGTGTCTCTGCTGGCCGAGTACCAGGAGCGGCTGGCCGCCCAGGACACCTACGGCGTACTCCTGTGCCTCCAGGCACTCGACGCCGGTGGCAAGGACGGGACGATCCGCCATGTGATGAGCGGCGTCAATCCCCAGGGCGTTCGGGTCAGCGGCTTCAAGGTGCCCTCCGCCGAGGAACTCGACCACGACTACCTGTGGCGCTACGCCCAGCGCCTGCCCACGCGCGGCGAGATCGTCATCTTCAACCGCTCGCACTACGAGGAGGTCCTCGTCGTACGAGTGCACCCCGAGAACCTGGTCCGGCAGAAGCTGCCGGACGGCACGCGCGGGCCGGACATTTGGCAGCGGCGGTACCGGGAGATCAACCACTGGGAGCGCTATCTCACGGACAACGGGTTCAAAGTGGTGAAGGTCTTCCTGAACCTGTCCAAGGAGGAGCAGCGCACCCGCTTCCTGAAGCGGATCGACCGGCCGGAGAAGAACTGGAAGTTCTCCGCGGCCGACGTCCGGGAGCGGCGCCAGTGGGACGACTACCAGCAGGCGTTCTCCGAGATGCTGTCGGCCACGAGTACGAAGTGGGCGCCGTGGTACGTCGTGCCGGCGGACCGGAAGTGGTTCGGGCGGATCTGCTCGGCGGCGATCCTCGCGCACACCCTGATGGACATCGACCCTCAGTACCCCGACGTGGGGAAGGCCGCACGGAAGGACCTGCTCGTCACCAGACGGGACCTGGAGCGGGAGGCCCCCGCCGGAGCATCGGCCGATCCGTACGCCGACCGGCATCCGTCGGCCAGGAAGAAGCACGGCTGAGACACGTCGAACCAGCGCGCGATCGGCCCGGACGCGTCCGCGGCCACGGATCGGAGGCAGAGCGATGACGGTGCGTTCGAATTCCGTGGGAGAACAGCCTCGGGCTTCGGAGGACGGCTGGTACGCGCGCACTCCCGAGGAGGTCGTAACGGCTTTCGGCGTAGATCCGGCGTTCGGGCTCTCCGCAGCACGGGCCGCGCAACTTCTTGACGCGCACGGCCCGAATTCACTTCCCGAGGAGAAGCGGCCTCCGGCCTGGCACCGGTTCCTCGCGCAGTACCGCAGTTATATGCAGATCGTCCTCGTGGCCGCGGCGGTCGTCTCGCTGCTCATCCAGGAGTGGACCACCGCGGTCCTGCTGATCGTCCTGACCCTGCTGAACGCGGTCGTGGGCCTGCGCCAGGAGGGCAAGGCCGAGAGCGCGATGAACGCGCTGCAGTCGATGATGAAGGCGACGGCACGGGTACACAGGGACGGCACGGAGGCCGAGATCCCCGCGGAGCAGCTCGTCGTCGGCGACATCGTGCTCATCGCCGCCGGTGACCAGGTGGCGGCGGACGGACGCATCATCGAGGCCAGTGCCCTACAGATCGACGAGTCGGCACTCACCGGCGAGAGCGTTCCCGCCGCGAAGGACGCCGGCACGTTGTCGGGCGCCCGCCCGGCGCCCGGCGACCGGACGAACATGGCGTTCATGAACACCCCGGTCACCCACGGCAGCGGCGTGCTCGTCGTCACCGCGACCGGTGCCGCAACCGAGGTCGGCAAGATCTCCGGGATGCTGTCGGCCACGGAGAGGGAAGTACCGCCGCTCACCAAGGAGCTCGACACCCTGACGCTGTGGATCACCGGGGCGGCGGCCCTGACCATGATCGTGATGTTCGCCCTGGGACGGCAACGGGACCAGGCTTGGGACGTCCTGTTCGTCAGCGCGGTCTCGCTGGCCATCGCCGCCATCCCCGAAGCCCTGCCGACCGTGACCCAGGCGATCCTGTCCGTCGGCAGCCTCAACCTGGCAAAACGGAACGCCATCGTCAAAGAACTGCCGTCCGTCGAGACCCTCGCTTTCACCTCGGCGATCAACTCGGACAAGACCGGCACTCTGACCATGAACCAGATGACCGCCGTCGAAGTCGTGAGTCCTACCGACCGGTACACCGTCTCGGGCACCGGCTACGGGCTCGACGGGAAGATCCACCATGCCGCGGGGTCCTCCGCGAGCATCGAGGAGGCGATCCTCCCGTACGTGGTGGCCAGCGACGCGAAACTGGTGGACGGCGAGGTGGTGGGCGATCCCACCGAGGGCGCGCTGCTGGTGCTCGCGCACAAGGCCGGGCTGGACATCGACGCCACCAGGGAGGGCCTTCCCCGGCTCGCCACGCTGCCGTTCGACCCGGACTGCAAGCTCATGGCCACCTTCAACCAAGCGGTCGACGCCTCTGGGCGGCAAGTCGTCCGGTGCTTCGTCAAAGGCGCGGTCCCGGCGGTAGTGGCGCGGGCCGCCACCGCGCTCGCGGCGGGCGAGACCATCCCATGGGACGCCGAACTGATCGCGCGCGCCGAGGCACAGACCCAGCGGATGGGCGGCGAGGGGCACCGGGTGATGGCCGCGGCCACCCGTGATCTGGACCCGGCCGGCTTCGATCCGGACGGCGACCTGCTCGCGTACGTCACCGAGCTGCGGATGACCAGCCTCGTCGGCATGGTCGATCCGCCCCGCGAGGACGCCAAGGCAGCCGTGGCCGGCGCGCAGGCGGGGCACATCCGGGTCCGCATGGTGACCGGTGACGACGTCACCACCGGCGCGGCGATCGCCCGGCAGCTCGGCATCGCCGGCGAGGCGATCCTCGGCGCCGACTTCGCCGCCATGACCGAGGACGAGCAGCTCGCTCGCATCGACGGCATCGGTGTGGTGGGCCGCGTCGCCCCGGAGCACAAGGTGCTGCTCGCAGACACCCTCAAGAAGAAGGGCGAGGTCGTGGCGATGACCGGGGACGGCGTCAACGACGCGCCCGCCATCAAAGCCGCCGACATCGGTATCGCCATGGGCAGCGGCACGGATGTGGCGAAGAACGCCGGACGCATGATCCTCTCCGACGACCGCTTCGCCACCATCGTCTACGCCGTGGAGCAGGGCCGGCGAATCTACGACAACCTCACCAAGTACATCCGGTTCGTCCTGCTCCTGCTCGTCGCCTTCGTCCTGACCTTCCTCGGGGCCACCGTCTTCAACATCGCCGCAGGGGAGCCGTTCACCCCGCCGCAGGTGCTGTGGATCCACTTCGTGGTCAACGCCTCCTTCGGCTTCGCGCTCGGCTTCGACCGGGAGAGCCCCGGACTCATGCGACGCAGGCCGCGTCCACGGGGAGAGTCCGTCCTCACCCGGCCCGTACTGGTCACGGTCGGAATCGGCGGACTGGCGATCGCCGCCCTCCTGCTCGGACTGATCAAGCTCGGTCAGACCCACTTCGACAGTATTGAGACCGGTCAGTCGATCGCGTTCACCGCCTTCGCCCTCTGCCTGATCGTCGCCGCGTTCGAATGCCGCAGCGAGACGGACTCGGTGCTGACGACGTCCACCTTCGACAGCAGGCAGATGAACTGGGTGGCACTGACCCAGTTCGTACTCGCGGTCCTGGTGACCCAGATGGACGGTTTCCGCCGCATCCTCGGGACGACCGAGATCGACGCGCGGCAGTTCGGCTGGGCTCTGCTGGCCGCTCTCGCGCTCCTGCTCGTGTGGGAACTGGGAAAGTTCCTGGCCCGTCGCTCAAGAGGCACCTGATGGGTCTGCACTTCACGGCCCGGTAGAGCAAGTAACCCGCCAGCAGGTTCTGGAGGTTCACCGGCGTCGGGCGGCGGGGGCGCGTCAGGCGACGTGCCGGGCCACCGCGTCGACGCCGGGGTGGGTGTATAGCTCCAGGGGCCGGACGGAGGTGTGGCGGGAGCGGGCCAGCCGCATCGGGGTGGAGGTTCCGCCTTCGGCGTCATGGGTGAGGGCGCTGTGGCGTAGCCGGTGGAGTGTCCAGCCGTCCAGGTTCTCGATGCTCCCGGGTGAGGCGAGAGGGTTGCGAGCCGCCTGTTCTCCTCGAAGATCTCCCCGGCCCGGCGGTAGGAGAGCCGGGCCCGGCCGGTCTCCGGGCACATGTCGAGCGTCGGCGTTCCGGCTGGGGCCTTGCGGTCGGTGAGGAACAGCGGGCCGCAGGTGCGGCGGCCGATGAGGCGGGGCAGGAGCTGGGCGGTGCCGGACTGCCAGCGCATCCGGTGCCGGCGTCCATCTCATCCGCTCGCGCCGCCGCCAGCTCGGCCAGGGCCTCAGGCAGCGCCGGGTCGTCGATCGCGGCGACGGGGAAGGCGGGTGGCTTCGCGCCCCGGCGGGCGGTTCCGGTCGGCGCCGGTTCGCCGGCGAGCATCCCCCCACTCGTCAGCGAGATCCGGTAGATCCGCGCGGAGGACTTCGCAATGCCCCCACCGGTGAGGTACCGCTCGACCGCCGCGGTGTACGAACAGGGTGGGCGGACAGAGGCACCATCCGGGCACGCGGCAGCCACAACGCGCCCCCGTTCCCCAGTTCGGCCACTGGTTCGATCGCCACGCCAGCCACGCCCTTCCAGCGCTGCCGCAGTGAATGCGTACACCTCGCCCGCGGCGGCCGGAGAACCCGCCGCAGGTCGCGATGATCACGGTAGGGGCTCCGCCGCAGTAAATCCGGTCATTACTGCGGGAACACCCAGCCGGAGCGTCAACCAGGCCGAATTCGCCGCCGAAACCCGCAGATTCTTCCACCGCCGACAATGTCGGCCCACGTTGTCACCGGCTACTCCAAAGCCCAGCACGTCCGCTACATCCTCGACCGTCGACGGTCGAGTGAAGTGCTGAGTGACTGTTGAGTGCTCGGAATCGCTGACGTGCAACTCGCCGGTACGCACACCCGTGCGGCCCTGGAGGGGCCGTGCGTCCGACGGCGTATCCATCCGCCGACGGGCGGTGAGTCCGGCCATCCGGGTCACCGTCCGTGAGCCGTGGCGGCGCTTCGAGACCGTGGTCGCCGGCAACGGCTGCACACCTGGGCATCGATGTCGAGATCGTCGAGCGGAGCCTGTCGGTCAAGGCCGGATGTCGATGCGCCGGCCCGTTGTGCGGGTGGCAGTGATCGACACCCACAACCGGCGGTCGCCGCCCGCCCACGGTGTGGTGCGGGCGTGCCGGTCCAGGCGCCGTACGTCGTCGTCGCCGGTGACGGCCCGCGCGGTCCCGACGACGTTGACGCTCCAGCCCCTGCTCATCGCGTCGTCGATGTGGTCGACCTCGAAGGCGACCTCCTGACCGATGGCCTCGGCCGCCGCCGTTCCGGGAGCGGTGCGGTACGCGACCTCGTCGTCGGCGACGACGTAGTTGACGGGAACGACGGCCGGGCCGTCCCACGTGGAGAGGGCCACTCTGCCGATTCCGTGGGTCGACAGCAGCTCACCGCATTCCTCGGCGCTGAGAGTCGTCAGCGCCGGGTGGTACGCGGCATGCCCGATGCCGGGAGGCAGTTCTGTTCCGCTCCCGGTCAGGGTGTCGACCGTTGTCTCCAGCGCGTCGGCGAGTCTCAGCATGAATCCGATGCCGGGCGCCGCCTGCCGTTCCTCGATGTATTCGACGTAGCCGGGAGCCGATCCGGCGCGCGCGGCCACTTCCTCCAGGCTCAGTCCCAACTGTTCCCGGCGGGCCGTGACACGTCTGCCCAAGTCGCTCCTCGGCGCGTGGACGGTCCGACCGAGCGGTTCCCCTCGCCTGTGATCCGGCATGGTGAACGCACATCCTTCGAGTTCAGGAACGAGCCCCCCGTCACTCTCACACTGCCGGTTCGGTGGAGATCCGCGCGAGGGCCGGTCGGTTCCATGGCAGGGCTGACCGGTCCACACGGGAGCGCAGGGGGACTACTCGGCCCTACGCACCGGGCACGACGGCCGCGCACCATGGACCTGCTGACGCCCGGCCCCGGCGCGGGGTCGGTCACTGCGCGGAGGAGCCGGTGATGTCATCGAAATCCGGAGAAGGGACCAACGGCATGGGCGCCTCGCGGGCCGCCGCGGTGGCCGAGACGCACACCGCGGTCGTGTTGTTCGTCGGGGACCACGCCTACAAGGTGAAGAAACCCGTCGACCTGGGCTTTCTCGATTTCCGTAGCCCCCGGGCCCGACGCGCGGCGTGCGAGCGGGAGGTCCGGCTCAACCGGCGTTTCGCGCCAGACGTGTACGACGGGGTCGCCGAGCTCAGCCTGCCATGGGGCGGTCCGCCCGAGCCGGTCGTGGTGATGCGCCGGATGCCTGCCGAGCGCAGGCTCGCGCATCTGGTCGCCGTCGGCGCTCCCGTCGACGACGCGCTACGGCGGACCGCCCGGGTGCTCGCGGCCTGCCACGCCGATTCGCCACGGACGGCTGTGATCGCCCACGAGGGAACCCGGGACGCCCTGCTCGCCCGCTGGGAAGCGAGCTTCGAGCAGATCCACGCACTGGATGAGCAGCCTCCCCTGCCACACATCGGTGAGATCGCGCATCTCGTACGCCGCTACCTGGCGGGCCGGAAGGACGTCTTCGACACCCGTGTCCGTGAGGAGCGGGTGGTGGACGGCCACGGCGACCTGATGGCCGAGGACATCTTCTGTCTCGACGACGGCCCCCGTGTCCTGGACTGCCTGGAGTTCGACGACACGCTCCGCCACGTCGACGGACTCGACGACGCGGCCTTCCTCACCATGGACCTGGAACGGCTGGGCGCGCCGGAGGCCGCCGCGTACTTCCTCGCCCGCTACAGCGAGTACTCGGGTGACCATGCTCCACCGTCCCTGCGTCACCACTATGTCGCCTATCGCGCCTTCGTCCGGGCCAAGGTGTCCGTGTTCCGGGAGCGACAGGGCGTCCTCGTCGCACGGTCGGAGGCGGAACGGTTCGCCGACATCACCGTGCGTCACCTGCGGACCTCCGCGATACGGCTCGTCCTGGTCGGCGGCCTGCCCGCGAGTGGCAAGTCCACGCTGGCCGGCGCGCTCGCCGACCGGCTCGGCCTCACCCTGCTGAGCAGCGACCGGCTGCGCAAGGAACTGGCGGGCCTGCCGCCGGAGCGGCCCGCGCCCGCCGAGTACGAGAAGGGCGTGTACACCCCCGCGTGGACGCGGCGCACCTACGGTGAACTGATCGACCGTGCCTCGGCGCTGCTGTCCGCCGGGGAATCCGTGGTGCTCGACGCGACCTGGAACGCGGGGGAGTGGCGGAGCGCCGCCGCCGAAGCGGCCCGGGGCCGCGGTGCCGATCTGGTCTCCCTGCGCTGCGAGGTCCCCCGTGAAGTCGCCGCACACCGGCTCGCGGCCCGCCCGCCCGGCCCGTCCGACGCCGGTCCCGATGTGGGCGAGGCGATGGAAGCGGCGGCGGAACCATGGCCTGAGGCTGTCACGCTGGACACGAGCGGGACCCTGGAGGCCGCGGTCGGGCGGGCGGTCGCGGCAGTGCGTCCCGACGGCGCCGAGCGGACGACCGTTTTCCGGCGGCCGTACATGGCGCCCGACTGAGCGGTCCGGACACCGATCACGTTCCGCACAGTTATCACGTCCCGGCTTTCTGGTCCCTTCGGCCCTCGAAGCGCCCCCGATGGCCCTCGCCTCGCCCACACGCGCCTTGACAGCGTGGGAAGGGCCATGGGCGAGGAAACCGCTTCCCGCGTTCCTCGGCGAGCATCGGACCAGGAGGAGGCAGGCCATGGACGGCAGCACCAGCGCCAGCGGCACGTTCGGTACGCGGGCACTCGGACCGGTGGTGGTCGGCACCGACGGATCCGGCCACGCCGCCAGGGCGCTGATCTGGGCCGCCGACGAGGCTGCCTCGCGGAACCGGTCACTGACCGTCGTTCACGCGATCGGGGTCGAACAGGCGCGGTACCTGGCCTTCGACGACGCGCACACCGTCCTCCGCGAGGCGCGGGAGACGCTCGACAAGGCCGCGGCGCGGGCGGCCCGCGAGCATGCGGACGTCCCCGTCTCGACGGTGCTGAGCCGGGAAGAGGCGGCGGAGAGTCTGCTGGAGGCGGCGGGGGAGGACGGCACCGTCGTGGTCGGTTCCCGAGGGCTGGGCGGGTTCACCGCCCTGCTCGTGGGTTCGGTCGGGCTTCGTACCGCCGCACGCGCGAAAGGCCCCGTGGTCGTCGTGCGTCGCGTCGAGGAGGGCGCGGGCGGGGGCGTGGCGGTCGCGGTCCGGGACGACGGCGACCGGGACGCCCTGATGTACGCGGCACGGACCGCGCGGCTGCGCCATGCGCCACTCCGGGTGGTCAGCGTCTGGTTGTTCCTCCAGAACGTGGGGTCCATGGCGACGATGGTCGATGATCTCAGCGGCCTGGCCGAGTCGGAGCGCGAAGCCACGTCACACATGGTCGAACCGGTCCGGAAGGAGTTCCCGGACCTCACAGTCAGTGTGGAAACCGTCCGGGCCACCTCCGTGGCCGGTGCTCTGGTGGATGCGTCCGTCGACGTCGGTCTGCTGGTGATGGGCGCCCGCAGGCCCGCGCACCGTATCGGCTCGCCGCTGGGGCGGGTCACGCATGCGGTCCTGCACCATGCGCCCTGTCCGGTCGCCGTGATTCCGCGCGGCTGACGGGAGCTGGGCTCCGTCACGGGACCTGGCCCTCTTGGGCCAACCGTGGAGGTCTCAAGCGGGAGGTCTCACGCGCGGATCGGATTGAATCTTCGTGCCGGAGGTGCTGCTGGAGGTCTTCTCCTGGACTGGACCGGCGCCGACAAGGCGCCGGCGTCCCGCTGGTCCCCACGGTCCCTCGACCGCACCCGTGTCAGCCACCCTGCCGGCCCGGCCTCTCCCTCGCCGCGTGAACGAACCGTGAACGAACAGGGCCAGCAGGACCGGTGACACGGTTCTTGTCGGCACCCCGAGACTATCGGCACCCCGAGACCTTCGAACTCAGGCACGAGGTTGACGTCACCACAAGGACGGGTCGGCCGGCCCGGTCAACTGCACGATGTCGTCGGACGCGACATCGTGCAGACGGACGGCAAGGTCCTCCAAGGCGCGACTCGCGGCCAGTTCGTCGCCGATCTCGGGGATGGAGCGGTCGAGGGGATTCCGGCGCGCCACCCCCCGGCCCACCACGCGCGAGGTGTCCGTGTGCGCGGAGTTCTGCGTCATCAGGACCGCACGCGCCCGTGTCTCGTCACCGTCCTCGGTGAGGTAGATCTGCGCACTCCACTGCTTGGCCTTCATGGTCGCTCCATTCGTCGGCCCGGTCGTCGTGCCCGGGCGGGTCAGTGTCCTTCCGGTACGACCGCTACGGGGCACGCCGCGTGGTGCAGCACCGCGTGGTTGACCCGGCCGAGCTGCAACCCGACCACCCCTCGCCGCCTTTGTGCTCCGACGACCAGTAGGTCCGCGCTCGCGGACTCCTCGACGAGTGCCTGGTGCGCCGCGCCCTGGACGAGCTTGCGCCGTACGGTGACCTCCGTGACATCGCGCGCGGTGACACCGAGGACGTGGTCCAGGCACTCGTCGGCCTGCTGCCGGTAGGCGCGCGTCTGCTCCCCGTCGACCAGCGGATACGGCATGTTCTCGTACGGGGGACATCGCCAGGCGCGTACCGCGGTCAGTTCACACCGTCTCGCCCGGGACTGTTGGAGGGCGAATCGGGCCACGGTGGTGGATCCGGTGGTCTCTCCGATGCCGAGGACGACACGGCCGTAAGCGGACGTTCTGTTCGGTTCGGCGCCGCGGGCCACCACCACCGGGCAGGACGCCCTGGCGGCGACGGCCAGGCTCACCGATCCCAGGAGCATGCCCGCGATCGGGCCGTGCCCGCGTGGTCCGAGGATAAGAAGCGCCGCCTCGGTGCCCTCTTCGAGCAGTGCCGTCACCGGATCCTCCGGCCGCACATCGGTGGAGATCTTCACGTCGGGAGCCTGCCGGTGTACGCGTTCCTCGGACGCCGCGACGAGATTCTCCGCGAAGGCCTGCTCGGAGGGCCGGCCCTCCGAAAGTCTCGGCCGCATCCCCGCGTAATGCTCCCGCGGAGAGGCGTGCACCAGTCTCAGGCGCCGACCCGAGCGCTCCGCCTCGGCCGCGGCCCAGTCGACCGCCTGAAGGCTGCCCTCCGATCCGTCCACTCCCACCACCACGGGAAGTTCCATCCCTCCCACAGCCCTTCCTCTCGGAGACGTGCGATGGCCGGCGGTCAGTCCTCGACCTCCAGTACGTGCGGTACGGGACGGCGGGGCGTCCTCGGTCCCGTCGGCCCGTAACCCAGCCTGATCACCATCTGGACGTGCCCTCTGCCCGAGTCGGGATCGCGCAGTATCCAGCGCAGATCCGGCCATTCGAGTGCCTGGGTGGCGAAAGAAGCGCTCAGGCCGTGGAGCGTGGCGATGAGCAGGACCCGTTCCAGGGCCTGACCCGCGCGCAGCCAGTCGGCCGGACCGTCCCGTGCGGTGCGCAGCAGGGCGAGCTGGGGATGGTCCTCGAAGTCGGCCAAGCCCCGTCCGTGAGCCGGGGTGCGGCCGGCGAAGTCCCGGACCGGAGCCGATCCGCCCCGTTTGAGCGGCCCGAAGGCGTACTCCGGTACGCCGTCCAGGGGCGCTCGCGTCGTGGTGTCCCGTGTCCACCGCTCCGTCTCCGCTTCCCGGCAGGCGTCCATGTGACCGTATCCCTCGGCGTCCTGGATCAGGTCGAGCACGGTCCGGAGATGGGAACCGGCCGGGAAGGCCAGGTCCGCTCCCTCGTGGTGTGAGGCTTCGGTGAGCGCGTGCCGGACCTCCGTCGGTACACGCCGGCCGGTGAAGGGGTACCGGCTCGTGTGACGGTCATGGATCGCCGGGTGGAGCACGGTGATTCCGTCCATGGGACCGTCGGCGTCGTCGAGCCGTACGGTCGCCAGCAGACTGGGGTCCGCATGGCAGGGAAGCAGCCGGGTGACCGGCCGCAGGCGTGCGTGGGTGGCGGCCACCCGCAGGTTGAACAGGGCCGCGCCGCAGCCGATGTGGAGCCCGCGTGTGGTGGGGTCGGCGTGCGGCATGGCACGGGTCAGGTCCGCGTAGAGGCTGAAGGTCCGGCTGCCGCGGGCGTAGTGGAAGCGCCAGGGCTGCGCGTTGTGCATGGACGGTGCGGCGGTCGCGGCACGGACGATTTCGGCCACGGCCACCTTGCCCGGTGTGTGTACGGACACCAAATCCTCCCGGTCTTGTCCTGTTCCTCGCTCCCAGCGTCCGCCGGGGCGAGCGGCTCGCGGCAGGGGCCGGTAGGCCCCGACCCGTGGCTGATGGCCCCATTCGGACCACGGCCCCGGGGCTTCCCGGTGTACGGGAAGGGCCGGGTGGCACCTGCCGCGGACCGGCGACGCCGACCCACCCTTGAGGAGTGGCCGTGGTTTGGCGGTCGCGGTGACGCGAAGGAGCCCGGACATGGATCACCGCAGGATCAGTGAGCTCATGACCCGCGACGTCGTCAGCGTGCGGATCGACACACCGTTCAAGGAAATCGCCCGGACACTCATGGAGCACAACGTGAGCGCCGTGCCCGTGCTCGACGGCGTGGGCCGCCCGGCCGGCATCGTGTCGGAAGCGGATCTGCTGCGCAAGGCGGCCGACCGATCCGACCTGTCGGGCAGAACGCCGCTGCCACACCTTGAGGCGTGGGAACGGGCCAGAGCCGAGGGCCGCGACGCCGGAGAGATCATGTCCGCCCCGGCGCTGTGCGCGCGTCCCGACTGGACCGTCGTGGAGGCAGCACGGCTCATGGACGTGCAGAACATCAAGCGGCTGCCCGTCGTCGACGAGGCGGACAGGCTGCTCGGCATCGTCAGCCGAGCCGACCTGCTCCGGGTGTTCCTGCGGCGGGACCCGGCGATCCGGGAGGAGATCACACACGACGTGCTGGGCGCGACGCTGGGCCTCGCGCCGTCGGACGTCACCGTCGAGGTCACCGAGGGGCAAGTCTTCCTGCGCGGCACGGTCGACGACAGCGGGATGATTCCCGTACTCGTACGGCTGTGCACCAGTGTGGACGGGGTCGTCTCGGTCTCCGAGCGGCTCAGGTACCGGGCGGACCGGACCGGTCCTGTCCGTGCGGGACACGGAGCCACGCCATGAACACGGATGAGGCAGCCCAAGCGGGCGAGGCCACGAAGCCGGTGGTCACCGTGGGGCTGGACGGCACCCCTGAGTCGCTCTCCGCCACACTGTGGGCCGCACAGGAGGCATCGGCGCGCGACGCGACCCTGCGGCTTCTGTACGCCTGGGTGATGCTCGCCCCCGAATGGGGCGATCAGCCGCAGGAGAACGACCGGAACTACTGGCCCAAGCGGATCGTCGCCGAGGCGGCCAGAACGGTCGAGGAACGTTTCCCCGGCCTGCCGGTGTACAAGGACCTCGTCGCCGAGGAACCGGTGAACGCACTGCTCGACGCCGCGGCGGAGTCACAGTCGCTGGTGCTCGGGTCGCGCGACGTGACCGGACTGGCCGGCTACTTTCTCGGCGACATCGGCATGCATGTACTGGCACGGTCCGAAACCGTGACGGTTCTCGTACGCGCCAGGGAGGACCCGGCCTCGATCAAGGAGAACGGAGATGTGGTGCTCGGGCTGAGCCTGCACGGGGCACCCGAGACCCTCCTCACCTACGCATTCGAGACGGCGGCCCGACGTGCGGCCGTCCTACGGGTGGTGCACGGCAGGAATTTGCCGCCCCCCGCGTACAACCGCGGAGGAATCGACCCGTACATCTCCCATGAGATGACCACCCGAGCACAACACGAACTGACCCGGACGCTGCGCCTCTGGCGCGACCGGTTCCCGGAAGTGCGGGTGGTGGAGAGCGTGCGCATGGAGAGCCCGGCGCGCGCCCTCGTACGTGACACAGCCGGGACGGGACTGCTCGTGGTGGGACGCCGGAAGAAGCGTTCCGCGCTCTCCCCCCGCATCGGTCACGTGCTGTCGGTGGCGGTGCACCACGCCCCGTGCCCGGTGGCCGTCGTCCCTCACGAGTGATCCGTCACCGGGAATCCGATGACGGATGCCCCCGGAATCCGACTTTCGTGGATTCGGCTCAGCCGTGGGGGGACCGTGGGGTCCCGGGGCGGTCACCTACCCGCCCGCATCACCATCCACGTTCGCACGCCACTTTCTGTAGCCGGCCACGGCGGTCGGCAGGGTGGGGAAGATCAGGCCGTTGCCCACGGACTCGGACAGCCCGTAGGCGTCGAGTTGGTCGCGCAGGTCCTGCTTGACCCGTGCCATGGCGAACACGATTCCCCGCTCGGTCATCTCATGCCGGAGTTCCTCCACGGAGTCCAGTGCGGTGATGTCGACCTCCACATTCGCCTCGGTGTTGAGGACGAACCAGAACACGGGCTGAGTCTGCTCGTCCAGAGCAGCCAGAGCGCGATGCCTGAAGTTCTCCGCGTTGGCGAAGAAGAGAGGCGAGTCGTAACGGTAGATGAGCAGTCCGGGGATGGTGCGGGCCTTCGGGTAGTCATCGACGTCGTGCATGCCGGCCACTCCGGGGACAAGCCCTTCGACGGCGTCGTGGGGGCGGGCGACCCGGCTCAGGAGTTCGGCCACGGACAGCCCCACGGCAACGAGTACCCCGTAGAGGATGCCGAGGGCCAGCACGCCGAGCAGACAGCCGGCCGCCAGAAAGAACTCCCGGCGCCGGAAGGCCGCCAGCCGGCGGAATCCCGCGAGGTCGATCAGCCGCACGGCCGCGTAGACGACGAGAGCCCCCAGCACGGGGACCGGGATGTGGCCGAGGACGGGTCCGAGGAACAGCAGCACGCCGAGGACGGCCGCGCAGGCCACCAGCGAGTACATCTGGGTGCTCGCGCCCGTCGACGCCGCGAGAGCCGTTCGGCTGGCGCTGCTGCTCACCGGGAAGCCGTGGAAGAGGCTCGCGCCGAAGTTCACCGTGCCCAGGGAGAACAATTCCTGGTTCGGATCGAGCCGCCCGCGCTCGTCGCGTTCGGCGAAGGCGCGTCCCGTCAGGATGACATCGCTGTAGCCGACGAGCAGGACACCCAGCGCGGGCACCAGCAGGCGGGGAAGCTCGCTCAGGTCGGGCAGCGCCGGGTGGGGCAGCCCGGACGGGACTGTTCCGACGACCGCGATGCCGTGGTCCTCCCAGCCGAACAGCGCGACGAGGCCGGTGCCGAGCAGCACGGCGAGCAGTGGCCGGGGAACCGCCTGCCCTACGTCGGGCGCGACGAAGAGAAAGGCGAGGAGAGCGGCGCTGAAGGCCATGGTCGCCGCCTCCGCACCGGAGAGGTTGCGCAGGAAGGAAAGCAGTTGCGGGAAGAAGTCGGAGCCTGTCGTCGGGACACCGGTGAGCTTGGGCAATTGGTCCACGGTCATGAGGACGGCGATGCCGGCCAGGTAGCCGACCAGGATCGGTCGTGACAGCAGATCGGCGAGGAACCCGAGCCTGGCGGCCCATGCCGCCAGACACAACAGCGCGATCGTGACAGCGAGCGCGGAGGCCAGTGCTCCGTAGCGTCCGGGATCCCCCGCCGCCAACGGGCCGACCACCGCTGCGGTCATCAGCGCGGTCGTCGACTCCGGGCCCACCGAGAGAAGCCTGGACGAACCGAGCAGCGCGTAGAGCGTCAGCGCGGGCAGGACCGCCCACAGACCTGTGACCGGCGGTACCCCCGCGACACTCGCATAGGCCATGACCTGGGGCACCAGATACGCCGCGACCGTGATGCCCGCCAACAGGTCACCCGGCAGCCATGAGCGCCGGTAACCGGCGAGCATCGCGACACCCGGAACCCGGGGCCGAAGCCGATTCCGCCTCCCACTGCCGTCGGGGGTGTGCCGGGGCACCGGTCTCCTTTCACCACGCTGCCTTCGGCCCCCGCTGCGGCAGGTACCCGGGACGACAGCGACCGACGGCCTCAGGAGGCGCCGCTCTTACTGTGGGGACCGGCCGGCCCCGCTCCGGGGCCGTGGCAGCACGACCGTTCCGTGCCCCGGCGCTCACGCTGCTGGAGAGTGCGCGCGCCTGGCCCGGAGGGCGAGTGCTCTCATTGTGGCGCCCCCACTTCTTGGCATCCTGGTGGTTTGGACCATCTGGACGCGCATCCTGGCCGTCCGCGACGGCCGCACGCCGTGTCCGCCGAACGCGTGGCGGGGCTCGCCGACCGCTCCGGCAGCACCCACGCCCTGGGGCTCGGCGAGACCGTCGCACTCGCCACGGCGCTCAACCGTGTGCCGCGCTCGCTCGTGGTGCACGCGGTGGAGGGCGCGGACTTCACCCTCGGCACGGGACTGAGCGCTCCGGTGGCAGCCGCGCTCCCGCGACTGATCCACCGCGTGACACGTGCCGTCTGCGACGCCCGTCTCCTGCTGCGGAGCACATAACAATTCCCGGGGCTGCCGCGCCCGCGCCGCCGAGGCCGGCCGACGGCGTACGGACCGGGGCGGGTGCGCCTGGGAATGCGCGGCGGGGACGTGGAGCCGAGACTGGGACTGACGGGCCGACGCGGCGCACGGTGCCGCCGTTCGGCCACATCCCCGCACCCGACCGAGTCGCACGATGGTGCGGCGACGTCAGCGGTGCGGAGGGAGGAGAGACCATGAGGGTGGGAGTGCTGACCGGTGGAGGAGACTGTCCCGGCCTCAACGCGGTGATCCGCAGCGTCGTCCGCAAGGGCGTCCAGGAGTACGCCTTCGATTTCGTCGGCCTGCGTGACGGCTGGCTCGGTGCGCTCCGGAACGACGTCGTGCCGCTGGACATCGCCGACGTGCGGGGGATCCTTCCACTCGGAGGAACCATCCTCGGATCGTCACGCACCAACCCGTTCAAGCACGAGAACGGGGTACGGCGCATCCAGGAAACTCTCGCCGCACGCGGCATCGACGCCCTCGTCGTGATCGGCGGCGAAGACACGCTCGGCGTGGCGGCCGAACTGAGCCGTCAGGGGATCCATCTGGTCGGCGTGCCGAAGACGATCGACAACGACGTTCCCGGCACCGACTACACCTTCGGTTTCGACACGGCAGTCGGCATCGCGACCGAGGCCATCGACCGCCTCCACACCACCGCCGAGTCACACAGGCGCACCCTGGTCGTGGAAGTGATGGGGCGCCACTCCGGGTGGATCGCCCTGCACGCGGGTGTCGCGGGTGGCGCCAACGTGATCCTCATCCCGGAGCGGCCGTTCGACATCGATCAGGTCTGTGCCTGGGTGAAGAGCCGGTTCAAGTTCAACTACGCACCGATCGTCGTCGCGGCAGAGGGAGCCGTGCCCCAGGAGGGCCAGATGATCCTGAAGGACCGTTCGTTGGATGAGTACGGCCATGTGAGACTGTCCGGCGTGGGCGAGTGGCTGGCTCAGGAGATCTCGCGACGCACCGGCACGGACGCCCGTACGACGGTACTCGGCTACATCCAGCGCGGAGGAACCCCGAGTGCCTTCGACCGGTGGCTGGCCACGCGCTTCGGTCTGCACGCCGTCGACGCGGTCAGGGACGGCGACTTCGGCACGATGACGGCCTTGCGCGGCACCGACATCATCCGTGTTCCCCTCCCCGACGCCGGGACGAGGACCAGGGTGGTGGATCAGTCGCTGTACGCAGAGTTCGGGGTTTTCTTCGGCTGATCCCCTCGATCGCAGGCCGGCGAGGGGCAGGACGCCAACCAGGACACTGTGGTGGAGGAGAAGTCCGTGCGGGACGGTGGCCCGGCCACGGTCCGGGGACCATGACCGGCGGCGCTGGCGCGGCGCCAGGTCCGCGATGGACACGCGTCTTGCTGGTGACACTGTGGTCAGCCCCGGACTCCTCAGGCCGCGCCACGCGGCCGCCGGCAGATTCGGGTGGCCGAGGTGCCGTCGCGTCGACGGTATCCGCCGAGGGCCGAACGGCCCGCACCTCGGCACCGGACAGCCCCAGCGGGCCGCCCGCTCAGGGGCGGATGGTGGAAGTCCGATCTCCCTGATCGGATGAAGGACCACGAGATGAGATTGCGCAGGGCCGGTGACGTGATGACCGCGGACGCCGTCCGCGCGGGACCGGCCACCCCCGTTGCGGACCTCGCCCGGTCGCTCGCGGAGCGCCGTATCGGCGGGGTGCCGGTCGTGGACGACGACGACAAGGTCGTCGGAGTCGTCTCGCGTTCCGATCTCGCGCGGCACCGGGACAGGACGGGAGGCTCGCACCGGCCCGCCGGAGGCTCGCTCCCGGTTCGGCCGGGCGCCGCGGATCCCACCGTCGGGGAACTGATGTCGGTTCCTGCGGTCACGGTCCACGCGGTCGACTCCGTCGCGCTGGCCGGTCGCACCATGGCCGAACGTGATGTCGGCCGACTGCCGGTGGTGGACGAGGAGGCCCGGCTCATCGGCATCATCACCCGGCGTGATCTGCTGCGGGTGTTCGTCCGCCCCGACTCCGACCTCCGCGACGAGATACTCGACGAGGTAGTGGTCCGCGCCCTGTGGCTCGATCCCGCCCCGCTCACGGTATCGGTCGTCGACGGCGTGGTGACCCTGCGCGGCTCTCTGCGGTGCGGCGCGGACGTATCCGTCGCGGCGGGGATGGTGGCCCGTGTGGACGGAGTGGTCGCCGTGGTGAACGAGCTGACCGGCCGATGCGCACACGCTTGCGAATGAGGTGCGACGACGATGACCGGTACAAGGAACCTGTTCGACGGGCTCACCCGTGACCGGCGCGAACGGCTGCGGGAAGTCGTCACGGAGGTGACGTTCCCCGGTGGCACGCGCATCTTCGACGAGGGCCGGCGTGCCGACCGGTTCTGGGTGGTCCGCAGCGGCCAGGTCGCGCTCGACCTGCACGTTCCCGGCAGGCAGGCGGCCGTCGTCGAGACGCTCGGCCCCGGTGAGTTGCTCGGCTGGTCCTGGCTGATCGCTCCCTACGTGTGGCATCTGGGCGCGCAAGCCGTCCGTACCGTCCACGCGGAGGAGTTCGACGCCACGGTCGTACGGGCTCTGTGCGAGGCAGATCCGGTGTTCGGCCGCGCGATGTACCGGACCGTGGCCGAGGTGGTGGCGGACCGGCTGCGAGGCAGCCGTACCCGGCTCCTCGACCTGTACGGACCACAGGGCAGCGGCACCGTGCCCGGGTGACCCGCCGCGGGGCGGGTCACCCGGGGCCCGTTCGGCCCCTGGCCCGACCGGCGGACCGGGCCCACGATGGAGGGGACACGGAGACAGGGCGCGGCGAGCGCGTCGGAGGAGTGAGCATGAGCGAGGTACGGCGGTTCTCACCCCAGAGCCCGATCAGGGTCTTCCTGCTCGACGACCATGAGGTCGTCCGGCGTGGCCTGCGGGACCTGCTGGAGGCGGAGCCGGATCTCGATGTTGTGGGGGACGCGGCCACGGTCGACCACGCTCTTGCCCGGGTGCCCGCGCTCCGGCCCGACGTGGCCGTTCTCGATGTACGGCTGCCGGACGGTGACGGGATCACGGTCTGCCGGGAGCTGCGTTCGCGGATGCCGGAACTCGCCTGCCTGATGCTCACGTCGTTCGACGACGACGACGCGCTGCTGGACGCGATCATGGCCGGGGCGGCCGGCTACGTGCTGAAGGACATCAAGGGGGCGGACCTCGTCGCGGCCGTACGGACCGTCGCCTCCGGTCAGTCCATGCTCGACCCGGCGACCACGACCCGGCTGATGAGCAGTCTGCGCGGCGAGGAGGACGCCCCCGGTGCCGGGGCGGACGCGCTGTCGCAGCTCTCGCCGCGGGAGCGGGAGATCCTCGTCCTGATCGGAGAAGGGCTGACCAACCAGGAGATCGGCAAGCGTCTGTACCTGTCACAGAAGACCGTCAAGAACCACATCTCGCGCCTGCTGGCCAAGCTGGGCGTCGCACGCCGCATCCAGGCCGCGGTTCTCGCCACCCAGTCCGCTGCGCGCCCCGTCACCGGCGAACACGGACACCGCTGACCCGCGCCCGGGGCGCCCCGGACGACGGCCCGGATCGGGAGGTCGGCTCAGGTGTGGACGAGTGGCACCGTCCACACCAGCCGGGTGCCCCCTTGGCGGCGTGTTCCGAAGGTCAGCCCGCCGCCGAGGTCCTCCGCCCGCCGGGCGAGATTGTCGAGCCCGCTGCGGCGGCCGTCCGGCGCGATGCCGGTGCCGTTGTCGGAGACGGTCAGGGTCAGCAGCCCGTCATGGACCACGAGGGAGACCTCGGCGGCGTCGGCGTGCGCGTGGCGCCAGATATTGCTCAGCGCCTCGCCCAGGACAGCCACGACATGGTCACCGGTCACCACTGGCACATCGGTGTCGATCAGCCCCTCCATCCGCACCGCGGGGGTGAAGCCGAGGGCGCGCACGGCCTCCTCCACCACGGTGGTGGTCCGTGCCCGCAGCCCTTGGCGGGCGCGCCCCGTCTCACGGGATCGCAGTCTGAAGATCGTCGAACGGATGATCTTGATCGTCTCGTCGAGATCGTCCACGGCGCGCAGCAGCCGTTCACGCGCCTGAGGGTGATCCACGAACCGGAGGGCGCTCTGCAGGGTCATGCCGGTCGCGAACAGCCTTTGAATGGCCAGATCGTGCAGGTCACGGGCGATCCGGTCGCGGTCTTCCAGCAGGGCGATCTGTTCGGCGTCATGGCGTCGCTCGGCCAGTTCCATGGCGAGCGCCGCCTGCCCGGCGAAGGCCAGCAGCGGGGCCGTCCCGGCCTCGGTGAAGGGCTCCCGCTCGGCACTCCGTGCCAGGAGCAGAACGCCTCGCACCGTGTCTCCGACGGCCAGGGGCACGGCGACGGCGAACCGCAGACCGCGCCATCGAGGCGGGCCCGCGGTGATGCGCGGATCGTGCTGTACATCCACGCTGATGAGCGGTTTACCGGCCTGGAACGACGCGCCGACGAGGGAACCCTCACACGGGAGGAGCAGCCCGTCGTGGATGTCCGCGTCCACCCCGGTGGCGTACGCCACCCGCAGGCCCCCGCCTCCGTCGGCCGGGAGTGCCAGCGCGCCCATGTCGGCGGTGAGGATCCTGCGCGCGTGGCCGACGATCAGACGCAGCACCTGGTCGCCGTCCTGCCCCGACAACAGGGCGGCGACGACCTCCGCGTTCGCCTCCAGCCAGCGCTGCCGGTCGCACGACATCTCGTACAGCCGCGCGTTCTCGATGGCCTCTCCCGCCGCCATGGCCAGTGTCAGGAGGACGGTCTCGTCCTCGCCGTCGAATGCCTTGCCGCCCCGCTTCCCCGTGAGGTACAGGTTGCCGAACACCTTGTCGCCCACCTTGATCGGCACCCCGAGGAACGAGTGCATCGGCGGGTGGTTCGGCGGGAATCCGTAGGAGGCCGGGTGTTCGGACAGCTCCGACAGGCGCAGAGGCTCGGGGTGGCGGATCAGCTCGCCGAGGATTCCGTGGCCGGAGGGGAGAGGGCCGATCGCCCGCACCTGCTCCTCACTCACGCCGGTGGTGAGGAACTGCGAGAGGCGGGTGTCCTCGCCGATGACGCCCAGGGCTCCGTACTCGGCGTCCACGAGCACCGTCGCCGCTTCGACGATGTGCCGCAGCACCTGGGGGAGTTCCAGCTCCCGGCCGACCGAGAGCACGGCTTCGAGGAGGCTCCGCATCGACTCCCCGGCCCCACGCTCCACGGCGGCCAGATGCGCCCGCAGTTCCCGGGGCAGCACGTCCAGCCCGGGAGGCGCGCCGTACGCGCGCTTGCCGCCGTCCTCGGTCACCGTGTCCTCCGTCGAGCCCTGCCGAGCGGAGCGGAGTACTCCACGTGTCCACGGTAACGGTCCATGGCGCCGGGCATCCTGGCGCCCGGCCGACCGCGGACGGATGGACAGATCCGCTCAGCCGGCGGACCGCTCCAGGACCACCTTCAGGGCCCCATCCGCGGCGGCTCGCGAGAACACTCCGTACGCCTCTTCCATCGCGTCGAGGCCGAAGCGGTGTGTGACCAGCGCCGACGTGGGCAGCCGGCCCGCCGCCGCCATCCGGAGCAGCATCGGGGTCGAGCGGGTGTCGACCAGCCCGGTCGTGATCGTCACATCCTTGATCCACAACTCTTCCAGGTGGAGCACGGCCGGCTTGCCGTGCACCCCGACATCGGCGACATGACCGCCTGGACGTACCACCCGGGCGCACAGCTCGAAGCTCTCCGGCACGCCCACGGCCTCGATGGGGTCGACAGCGACGATCCGGCCAGAGCGCTGGGCGGACATCCCCACCGGCTTCACGTGCCGTACCACCGCGGGGTCATCAGCCCGTTCGCCGGGTACGGGGAACGGGCCGAGCTGGACTGGGCGGGATACAGCAAGAGGCACGGCGACATCCGCAGGCTGGACCGGATCCTGGAGGCCGAGGGAGACACGGCCCAACCGTTACCAGGCGTCCAAGCAGGCCGATGTGCTGATGCTCGGACACCTCTTCCCGCCCCGGGAGCTCAGCTTCGTGTTCCGGCAGCTCGGCCGCCGTCTCGACGACGACCTGGGGCGGACCACCGTCGACTACTGTCTGCGCCGCACCAGCCACGGCTCCACCCTCAGCGCGCTGGTCCACGCCTGGGTGCTGGCCCGGGTCCACGGCGACGAGGCGTGGACGTACGCGCAGGAGGCCCTGACCGGCGACGTGGCGGATGTCCAGGGCGGGACCACGCCGGAACGTCCACCTCGGTGCGATGGCCGGCACCCTGGATCTCGTGCAGCGTGGTCTGACCGGCCTGGAGGCCGGCGTCGACGCGCTGCGGCCGGATCCCTCGCCGCTGTCGCAGTTGCCGACGTTCGGGTTCCGCGTCCGTTACCGGGGCCACTGGGACGTGGACCCCAGGTTCCGGACGGGGCGGGTACGCGTCGCGGTCGCGGAGTCCGAACGAGGATTCCGTACGCGTGGCGATCCGTGGCCGGACGGCCACCGTCGCTCCCGGCACGGCCCGCCGGCTCGATCTGTGCGGTCCGGAAGGCCCCTAACCCTCCAGCGGCGGTGCGGGAAGGTCCACGGTGAACACCGTGTGCCCGGGGCGGCTCGCGACACCGACCGTGCCGCCGTGCGCGGTCACCACCGCGTGGACGATGGAGAGTCCCAGGCCGGTACTTCCTGCCGTGCGCGAGCGGCTGTGGTCCGCGCGGACGAAGCGCCCGAAGACCTCGGGCCGGAGCTCCGCGGGGATGCCGGGCCCGTTGTCGGCGACCGTGAGCCTGACCAGGGGGCGGCCTGAGCCGGCCTCGGCACCGGCCCGCAGCCGTACGGTGACCTCGGTGCCGGCCGGGGTGTGGGTGCGGGCGTTGGCGAGGAGGTTGCCGACGGCCTGGTGCAGCCGGTGTTCGTCTCCCGTGACCGTCACCGCCTCCTCGGGCAGGTCGAGCAGCCACCGGTGCCCCGGGCCCGCGGCCCGCGCGTCCTCCGTCGCGTCGAGGACGAGCCGGGTCAGATCCACCGGGGCCCGGTCAAGGGCGCTCCCCGCGTCGATCCGGGCGAGCAGCAGCAGGTCGTCGACGAGGCGGCTCATCCTGTGGGACTCGGCGTGGATCCGGTCCAGCGCACGCCCGACCTCGGGCGGTACCGGGCCGCGGTGCCGCAGCGCCAGCTCGGCGTGGCCGCGGATGTTGGCCACGGGGGTGCGCAGTTCATGGCTGGCGTCCGCGGCGAAGTGGCGCAGCCGTTCCTCACTGGCCTGGCGGCGTTCCAGGGCGCTGCCGACATGTCCGAGCATGCGGTTGACCGCGGCGGCCACCTGTCCCACCTCGGTCCGGGGGTCGGTGACCGGGACCGGCTCAGGCATGGCGACGTCACCGCTGGCCAGAGGCCGTTCGGCCACGCTCGCCGCAGTGGCCGTGACCCGCCGCAGGGGCCGCAGGGAGAGCCGTACCCACAGGGCTCCCACGACACCGGTGGCGACGAGGGCGGCCCCGAAGACCACCGCCTCCACGCCCTCCAGCCGGTGAACGGTCTCCTCCACGGGCCGCAGGGGCAGCCCGGTGATCAGGACGTCCTGGTCGTCGCCCCGTACGGCGGTGAGGCGGTAGGCGCCGAGAGCGGACAGCCGTCGGCTGTGGCCGTCCTCATCGACGGGGACGCCTGCCAGAGCCCGCCGGTCCTCGTCGGTGAGCGGCACCGGGGCGTCCGTCCGGTCCCGTACGACGGCCGCCTGGGTGGCTGTACCACGCAGCAGGCGCGCGCCGAACGTGCCCTCCGACTGGCCCCGGGTGTCGGGCCGGTTGTCGGAGTCCGGCGTCGCCTCGTGCTCCAGGCTCGCCGCGAAGCGTCCCCCGGACGCCGTGAGCTGCTGGTCCAGCCGGCGCACCAGGAAACCTTCGAGGGCCAGGACGGTCGTGAGGCCCACGGCCAGACACGCGAGGGCCAGCAGGACGACGAGCCCGGTGGTGAGCTGACCGCGCAGGGTACGAGGGCGCAACCGCCGCGTCAGGCCGACCGCCCGGGCACGGGCTCCGGCGCGCATCAGGGCGCCGGCTTGAGGACGTAGCCCACCCCGCGCACGGTGTGGATCATCGGCGTCCGGCCGGCGTCGACCTTCTTGCGCAGGTAGCTGATGTAGAGCTCGACGACATGCGCGCGGCCACCGAAGTCGTACGACCAGACACGGTCGAGGATCTGCGCCTTGGACATCACGCGGCGCGGATTGCGCATCAGGAACCTGAGCAGTTCGAACTCCGTACGGGACAGCTCCACGAGCGCGCCACCCCGGGTCACCTCACGCGCCTCCTCGTCCATGATCAGGTCGCCGACGGCCAGCAGGTCGCCGACGGCCAGCAGGTCGCCGCCGTCCGGCCGGCCCGCCCCGGGTTCGCGCGCCATGCCCGCCCTGCGCAGCAGCCCGCGCAGCCGCGCCAGCACCTCTTCCAGACTGAAGGGTTTGGTCACGTAGTCGTCGCCGCCCGCCGTGATCCCGGCGACACGGTCCTCCACGGAGTCCCGCGCGGTGAGGAAGAGAACACACACATGTCCGAGCTCCCCGCTCGCCGCCCGCAGCTCCCGCAACACCCGCAGACCGTCCATGTCGGGCAGCATCCAGTCCAGGACGACCGCGTGCGGCCGGAAGGCCCGGGCGACGGCGACGGCGCCCGCCCCGTCGGCGGCGGTACGGACCTGCCAGCCCTCGTCCGACAGCACGCCGGACAGGACCTCGGTGAGGTCGGGCTCGTCGTCGACGACGAGCACCCGGACGGGACCGCCGTCGTCGCCGTACAGGCGGAGCGGGGAACTGTGCGTGTTCATGGTGGATCCAGCATCGCGCGCGAGCGGTGGCGCGGGGCGACCGGCAGGCTCTGAGTTTCCTCTGAAAAGGGACGGGACCCTGGCCGGACCGGCCTTCTCAGAGGCTTCTCAGAGGTCGCGCGGTGACGCTGGCTCTCACCTTGCAGGAGAGAGGCCCCATGAGCACGGCGATCCACACCCGCCATCCAGTGGGCCGCGAGGCGCGTCCGCGCTCGCTCGTTCCACTGCTGACTCAGTGCGCCATCTGGGTGGGCGCCGCCGGAGTGCTCGCCCTGTGGTGGCGCGACACCACCTCGGTGGTGGGCGCGGCGGGGTGGCTGACCGACGCGGGCCGCATCACGGGACTGCTGGCCGGATACGCCTGCGCCGTGCTGGTGGCGCTGATGTCCCGCGTTCCCCTCCTGGACCACACCGTCGGCAGCGACCGGCTCGCCCGCTGGCACGCCACGGGCGGCCGCTGCACCGTCTCCCTCGTACTCGCCCACACGCTGCTCATCATCTGGGGGTACGCCCTGACCTCGGGCACCGGAGTGGTGGACCAGACGTCCACGCTCGTCCTGCACTACCCGGACATGCTCAAGGCGACCGCCGCCTTCCTGCTGCTGATCGCCACCGGGATCCTCTCGGCGCGGGCCGCGCGCCGCAGGATGCGGTACGAGACCTGGCACCATCTCCACTTCGCGACCTACCTGGCGGTCTTCCTCGCCTTCTCCCACCAGCTCAGCAACGGCGCGGACTTCGTCGGCCACCCGGCCGCGCAAGCGGCCTGGTACGTCCTGTACCTCGGTGTTGCCGCGCTGATCGGCTGGTACCGCTTCGTGGTTCCCGTACGGCGTGCCCTGCGCCACCGGTTGCGCGTCGCCGGTCTGCGGTCCGAGGCACCGGGGGTCGTCTCCGTCCATCTGACCGGCAGGCACCTGGACGAACTCAGCGCCCGCCCGGGACAGTTCTTCCGCTGGCGCTTCCTGGCGCCGGGCCTGTGGTGGGCCGCCAACCCGTACTCGCTCTCCGCGCCACCGCACCCGCGTGAACTGCGGATCACCGTCAAGGCGGCCGGCGGGCACAGCGCCGCCCTCGCCACGCTGCGGCCCGGCACCAGGGTGTGGGCAGAGGGCCCGTACGGCGCCTTCACTGCGGCGCGGCGCCGGTCGCCCAAGGTGCTGCTGATGGCGGGCGGCGTCGGGATCACCCCGCTACGGGTGCTCTTCGAGACCCTGCCGGGCGAGGTGACGTTGGTCTACCGGGCCCGGCGCCCGGAGGACCTGGCGCTGCGCGGCGAACTCGACGCGATCGCCGCGACCCGGGGCGCCGTCGTGCACTACGTCGTCGACGAACCGGACACGACCTGGGCACCCATGACCTCGTCCAGGGCCGTGCCACTCACCGCCCGCGCCCTGACCCGCCTGGTGCCGGACCTCGCCGCGCACGAGGTGTATCTGTGCGGACCGCCCGGGATGACCGACGCGGCGCGCCGTGCCCTGCGCGCGGCCGGGGTGCCGCGCCGCCACATCCACCACGAGTCGTTCGCGTTCTGAGGAGCCCCGGCATGTCCGCACCCGTCCGTCGAGCCGTGCTGGCCGCCGCGTCGACCAGCGCCGTCGTCGTCCTGCTGCTCTCCCTGAAACCGCACCACACCGCCGTACTCGCCGGGGGCGCGCCCCCGGCGCCCGCCGCGCCCCCGGCGCGGAGCGCGTCGTCACCCGCACCGGGCGGCTCGCAACCGACCGGCGGCACCTACACCGGCGACGCCGTGCCCACCCGGTACGGCACGGTGCAGGTCGCCGCGACCGTCAAGAACGGACGGCTGACCGCCGTCAAGGTCGTGCAGGCACCTTCCGGGGACGGCCGCAGCAGCCAGCTCGCGGCCACCGCCGTACCCCAACTGACACAGGAGGCGCTCGCGGCGAACAGCGGGCACATCGACGCGGTCTCCGGCGCCAGCTACACCAGCCAGGGTTACATCCAGTCCCTGCAGAGCGCGCTGGACCGGGCCGGTGTCTGACGGCCCGGCCGGCCTCCGCCACGTCGAGCACGTCATGGGCACCGTCTTCTCCTTCGACATCCGCGACCCCCGCACCCCGGCGGTCGACGAGGCCCTGCGGGAGGCCGTGGCCTGGCTGCACCACGTCGACGCCGAGTACTCCCCGTACCGGCCCGACAGCGCCGTCAGCCGCCTGGCGCGCGGCGAGACACGACCGGCCGACTGCTCCCAGGAGGTACGCGACGTCCTCGCCCTGTGCGAAGGCGCCGTCCGGGGCAGCGACGGCTGGTTCAGCCACCGGGCGGGCGGCACGCTCGACCCGTCCGGACTGGTCAAGGGATGGTCGATCGAGCACACCTCGCGCATCCTGTACGACGCGGGTGCCCGTAACACCTGTGTCAACGGCGGCGGTGACCTCCGCCTGAGGGGCGAGCCGGCCCCCGGCACGCCGTGGCGTATCGGCATCGCCCACCCACTGCGGCCGGGCGCGCTGTGCACGATCGTCACCGGCCGCGACCTGGCCGTCGCCACCTCGGGCATGGCCGAACGTGGCGCCCACATCGTCGATCCGCACACCGGCGCGCCCGCCACGGGCCCCGCCTCCGTCACGCTCACCGGACCCGGATCGACCCTGACCGACGCGTACGCCACCGCCGCCTTCGCCATGGGCGAGGCGGCCCGCGACTGGGTGGAGTCCCTCGACGGCTACGAGGCGTTCGCGGTCCTGCCCGACGGCCGGTCCTGGCGGACGCCGGACTTTCCCGGTACTCCTGTCCACACCGCGACACACAGGGCCGGTCCGTACGGTCCGGCGGATGCTTGACCGTCAGAACTGAGGTCCCGCCAAGGGCGATTCGGTCCGTCGGGCCGCCGGGCCGACGAGATCGCACTCGACGTCCACGACTCTCCCACCGTGCGCGTGAGACGGGCGGCGACCGGCACGAGGGCGGTGTCGCGAATCGTGCCGCCGAGGGTGACCCCACTACGGGTCGTCCCGCTCGGCCCGTGCCGGGCGCACGTACACGGTGCGGGGGATGTTGGAGCCGGGCCTCCAGCGGCAGACCCACTCCAGCTCCTTGTCCGACGTCGTTCGGGTGAGACGCTGCCGGGCCGAGGTCCGGCAGCGTCTCACCGACCTGATCAAGCTCTCGCCCCCCTGAACGGCAACACCGGCGCGACTGGGCTGGGCGGGTGTCCGGCTACTCGGTCTGAGGGCGCCAGGCGCGTGCCGTCGCGACGCTTTCCCGGAGCATCTGACCCATGACTCCCGGACGGGCGCTCAGCGCCTCGTCTCGTACCTGATCAGGATCACGCCGCAGGGAAACGACCGCGTCTCCACCAGGTTCAGGTTCACCCAGTTGTCCAGCGCGGTGAAGAACGGCGTGCCGCCGCCCACCAGGACCGGGGCGGTGGCCAGCACGTACTCGTCAATCAGTCCGGCCCGCATGGCCGCCCCGGCGAGCGTCGCGCCGCCGATGTCCATCGGGCCGCCGTCCTCGGCCTTGAGCCGGGTGATCTCGGCGACCGCGTCGCCTGTGACCAGGCGGGTGTTCCAGTCGACCTGGTCGATCGTCGAGGAGAACACCACCTTCGGCATGTCCCGCCAGCGGCGGGCGAACTCGATCTCCGCCGGGGTGGCGCCCGGCTGCTGGTCGCCGGTCGGCCAGTAGGAGCTCATCGTCTGCCACAGTTTGTGCCCGTACAGCGACAGGTCGGTCGCCTCTAACTGGTCGGACCAGAACTGGAACAGCTCGTCGCTCGGCACGCTCCAGCCGATGTCGTCGCCGGGCGCGGCGATGTAGCCGTCCAGAGTCAGGTTCATGCCGTAGATCAGTTTCCGCATGGCGCCTAGCCTTCCGTGAGTCGGTCTCACGCGTACAGACCGGCGCGGCGCGGGAAACTCATCGGTGCGCGATCTGAGCTCACATCCGTCTCGCGCCCCGCTCGGTCACAACTCGTTGTGAGAGCGCCCTGACTGCCGCGCACATGGCCGATGCATCAGGTTCGAATCCTGTCGTCCTGACTTGTGTTTTCGCAGGTCGCAGGCGGTATCGGAGAAATCCGGTACCGCCTTTCCGTATTAGTTTGGGAACCGGACGGGGGCCGGTTGGGGACCACGGGGGTGGTCGGGGCGGTGACCGATGTCGGTGGACGCGCGCGCCCCGAGCGGAACGGACTCGCGGTGCCCCTTTGAAGGCAGGCTCCAGCGGATGGTGAGCCCGCCTTCGACGTTGAGGGTCGTGCCGGTGGTCCACTGTGCGGTGGCCAGGTAGGCGGCTGCGATGCCGGTGTCGTGCGCCGCGCGCTGGTGCGGGGCATCCGGCCGAGGCAGGCGTGCTGGTAGGTGGCGGTGAGGACCGCGCCGGGGGTGGTGGCGTTGCCCCGTACACCGCTGGCACCGAGTTCATCGGCCGGGGCCGGGCTGATGGAGCCGGGTGAGGTGGACGGGGACCAGGGTCCCGGGCATGCGGGAAGGCGGCACGCCGGGACGCGGCAACGTGGAGGAGCGGCAGTCCGGTTGTCCATCCGGCTGGCACCCGTTCGGTCCCGGGCGTATCCCGGATGGCCGGCGGCCTCGGCCGTTCCTAGCCTCGTGGCATGACTTCTCGCCGTTCGTCGTGGTCAGCGGTTGCGCTGGCCCTGGCCGTCTCCTCGGTGCCGTCCGCCGTGGCTTCGGCCGCGCCGCGCCCCTCCGGCAGCGATTCGTCCGTGCAGTGGTACGCGGACGCGCTGCGCGACGCCGGGGTCACCGGTGTGGCGGTTCGCGTGGAGACCCCGCGCGGGACCGTCACGGCGCGCTCCGGAGTGGGGGACCTGGTCACCCGCCGCCCTGTTCCGGAGGACGGTTATCTGCGTCTGGGCAGTATCACCAAGACCTACGTCGCCACCGTCCTGCTGCAACTGGTGGGCGAGCAGCGGATCTCCCTGGATCAGACCGTGGAACACCTGCTGCCCGGGGTGGTGTCCGGAGCCGGGAACGACGGACGGAGCATCACCGTCCGCGACCTGCTGCGGCACACCAGTGGCCTGTACGACTACGTGTACGACGTCTTCCCCGACCCTGGTGCCCGGACCTACTTCGCCAACCGATGGCGCGCCCACCAGCCCGAGGAGCTGGTCGCCCTGGCCGTGCGGCACGCGCCTGACTTCCCGGCAGGCACCCGGTGGGCGTACTCCAACACGAACTACGTACTCGCCGGAATGATCATTGAGAAGATCACCGGCCACACCTGGGAGCAGCAGGTCCACGCCCGTATCCTGCGCCCCCTCGGTCTGCGGCACACCGACACCCCCGGCACCGGGCCCTTCCTGCCGTATCCGCACACCGCCAACTACCAGCGGTTCGCCGTGGACGGTCCGATGGTCGACACCACGATCCCTTACCGTCCCTTCGACAGCGGGGCGGACGGCTCGATGACCGGCACGGCCCGTGACATCAACCGCTTCTTCGCCGCCCTGGCCGGCGGAAGGCTGCTGAAGCCCGCCGAACTCGACACCATGCGGACCACCGTCCCGGTGCCGTCGGACGGCGGTCATCCGGCGGGCACCCGGGACGGCCTGGGACTGTTCTTCACCCCGTTGTCCTGCGGCGGTGGTTACCTGGGGCACGGTGGAAGCGGCTTCGGATATGTCATCCGGGCCGCGACCACCACGGACGGCCGGCGCGGTGTGACCGTCTCCGCGCACAGCCGGGCCGCGGACCCGCGGGTCGCGGCCCGGCAGGAGGAAATTCTGCGCGACCTCGTCGACCACGCCCTGTGCCGCACCCCGTGAGCGCCGGGGGACCGCCCTGTCTCACGGGAACGTCCGGTTACTCCCCTGAGGGTGCGGTCAGTGTGGTGCCGAGGGAGACCGGGGTGCCGAAGTTGGGTGTGCCGTCGGCGTTCCAGGTGAACTTCTGCGCCCGGGTGGTGCGGTTCATGTCGCAGCCACCGCCGGCCGAGGCGTTGGCGTGGTAGACCATCCAATCCTCGGTCCCGTCCGGCGACTTGAAGAAGCCGTTGTGGCCGGGGCCGTACACACCGTTGGCGTTGGACCTCTGGAAGACCGGGTTCGGTGACTTCACCCAGGAGGAGGAGGCGAGCGGGTCACCACCGTTGTAGGTGAGCATCCCCAGTTTGTAGTCGGGCGTGGAGCAGTGGCTGGCGGAGTAGACGATGAACGTCCTGCCGTTCCGCTGGAGGACCTCGCCGCCCTCGTTGACCGCGCCGCCCACCGTCTCCCAGCCGTAGGCCGGGGTGGACAGCACCCGTCGGGTGCCGCTCGCGGTCCACGGATTCGACAGGGGGCGGATGAACATCGGCTGTGAGCCGTTGTAGTAGGTGCCGAGGAGGTAGAGCTTGCCACCCAGTTGCAGGATGCTCGGGTCCAGCTCCCAGGTGTTGTCCTGCGTCGGGTCGAGCAGGTCGGCCTTGAAGCTGTAGGGCCCCATCGGGTCCTGGCCGGCGCTCTCCAGCACGTGGATCCGCTGGGTGCCCAGGTTGTACGGTTCCCGGCCGGCCGTGTAGTAGAAGTACCACCGTTTTCCGTTGGGGCCGTCGAGCAGGTGGAACTCGGGGGCCCACATCGTGCCGGCGCCGTTCGGCCGGGTGAGGCGGAAGATCACCTGGTCGGTGGCGGTGGCGAGCCCCGCCAGGGTGGCGGACCTGCGCATCGTGACCGTCGAGTTCCAGGTCGTGGTCGCGAGGTAGTAGAAGCCGTTGTGGTACGTGAGCCAGGGGTCGGGCCCGTGCTGGGAGAGCGGGTTGGTGAACGTGCCCTGGATCGCACCGCCACGGGCGGAACCGGGCAGGTCGCCGGTCCCCGCGACGGCGGGGGAGGCGGGCGGCGCCGCCAGGAAGGCGATCACCATGGTGAGCGCGGCGATCAGCGCGGACAGGCATCGGGAACGAGTCACTGAGGCACGTCCTTCATCGGTTGGTGGGTGTGCTCGCCGTTGCTCCGGGGCGGCCGGCCGCTGGCCGGCCGCCCCCCCCGGTGTGGACCATTACCACGGGGAGCCCCCGCTTCGCCCCCGAGGCGGGGGGGGGCCGGATACCGTAC
>NZ_JBHZEJ010000010.1:0-51647 GCF_042756365.1 Streptomyces sp. NPDC059092 | reverse complement strand
GGGGGTGGGGGGTGGGGGGGGGGGGGGGGGGGGGCGGGCGCCGCGCCCCCGCCCCCCGCCCCGGTTGTGGACCTTGACCTCGGTGAGCCCCGTCTTCGCCCCGGAGGCGTGGGTGGCCAGGATCCGTACGCGCTGGGCGCTGATCGCAGGGAACCGCACCAGGTTGTAGTTGGCCCGCGGCGCCTCCGGACTTCTGGTCTGGCCGGGTACGTTCACCCAGGAACTGCCGTTGTAGTACTGGACGGTGTACGCGGATGGCGCCCGGTAGGTGGCGCTCGCCGGGCGGCTGTCCTTGAAGTACAGCCGTACCTCGTCGAGCGTGCGGGCCGAGCCGAAGTTCAGCTCGTACCAGTCCTGACTGTTGGGGGACCCGCCGGAGCCCCAGAACGGCTCGTTGGTGGGGTACCCGTCGACGGCGCCGGAGGCGCTGCTGCCGGATCCGGTGTGGGAGACGGACACCGTCGCACCGGCGGCGAGGTTGGGCAGGTCGGCTGTCAGGTCGACGCCGGCCTTGGCGAGCATGTCGACCATCCGGGGGCTGTTCTGCACGACCTGGTTCGGGGCCCGCAGACCGGTGACGGCCGTGCGGTAGGTGACCGTGCCGCTCGTGGTGACGTCGCCGGTGGCCGGGTCCCAGGTGAAGGGCGTCAGCGAGCTGACGGTGGCGGCGCGAGTCCCGTTGACGTAGATCGAGTAGCCCTCCGGGACGCCGGGGTAACGCTGCACCCCGTCGGCCGGGTCGTCCCACACGATGGACAGATCGGCGTTGCGGTAGCGGAGGTTGTTGACGGTGAAGTGGCTCCACCCGATGTTGATCGGGGAGAGCTCGACCTTCGCGTCATTGCGGGGGCGCAGTCCCGCGACGTCCTCGATCACGGTCCAGTTGCTGCTGCCGAGGATGTTGTGGTGGATCCAGGAGCGGTAGTTGACGGCGCTGCCGTTCCAGTCGGCCCAGAACTCGTTGGCGTCCGGCCACTGGGTGTTGCCGCCGACGTACTGCGCCCAGGTGTTCCAGTAGAGGAGCTTCTTGTAGTCGGTCGCGTTCATCCAGGAGTTGGGGTAGTTGCGCAGCACCGAGGAGTAGAGGCGGAACTGCACGGTGGAGTTGATGGTGGAGAAGTTGTTGGAGCCCGGGTTACCGGCGTCGGCCGCCGCCTTCTTGTCGGCCTGGTTGGCCGTGTAGAAGGGGAAGACGGGGTATTGGGCGGGGTCGTTGAACAGGCGCAGGGCCTGCTTGTAGGTGGCGGTGTCGGGGACGGCTCCGACCGAGAACGGGTAGTAGTTGTTGATCTCCTTCCAGGGCACCCATTCGTCGGTCGACTTCAGCCGGTGCTCGAACAATTGCCGGTTCGGGTTCCAGAGCACGTTGACGATGGCGTTCTTGATCTGCGTCGCGAGCGTGCGCATCTCGGTGGCCTTGGCCGTGTTGCCGATCGCCTCGTACGCCTGGGCCGCGGCGAGCGCGCCGCTGTACTGGTAGGCGGACTCGGCGCGGTCCATGTTGCCGGGCTTCCAGTGGAAGGAGACGGCGTCGGCGTCGTTGCCGGTCAGTGCGCCCCAGTCGTATTCGATGAGCTTGTTGTTGTCGTGGTCGTACTGGGCGAGCTGACCCTTGACGTCGCCCTCCGCGTAGTGGGCGAGGTTGGCGGCGACGCCGGGCTGGCCGCCGTGGATCTGGTAGCTCTTCCACGCGGCCTCGGCGATGTACTGGGTGTAGCTGTTGGACCAGTTCTCCGGGTCACCGGGGTTGTCGAGGAACCGGCCGCCCTTGGAGATCTGGCCGACGCTGAGCCAGTCCCCGTACGCGTAGGACGGGTCGCGCAGGTACTTGAGGTCGTCGATGTGCATGGGCTGGGTGAGGGCGATCGCGTTGTTGTAACCGAGGACGCCTTCGGTGGACGTCGGGAACTGGAAGGTCTGCCCGGGGATGTCGGCGTCGAGGTTGTTGAAGCGCATCAGCCACCAGCGGTAGTAGATGTTCTTCTTGATCGCGGGTTCGGGGACGTCGATGTAGGGCACGTTCTGAGCCCACCACAGGTTGTAGGCCTTGACGTGGGTGGCGAACGCGGTCGTGCTCGAATAGCCCGCGTAGGCGTTGTACTCGGTGAGCGATGCGGGGATCTCGTCGGTGACGAAGCCCATCACGACCTTGGCGGTCACCGTGGCCCCGGCCGCGACCGTCACGGACCGGCCCAGCCCGCCGCCGGTGGCGGTGAAGCCGTCACCGGTGAGCCGGGGGCGGATGGTCGTGAGGTTGTTGTAGGCGTTGACCTGCCCGGTCAGCTCGCCGCCGCTGCCCGTGGTGGCGTACGGAGAGGTGGCCCGTAACTGCAGCGTGGTGGAGCCGGTGCCGTTGTTCTTGATCGACAGGTTGGTCACGGCGACGTTGTTGTCGGTGATGAACTTGGTCTGGGTGACCGCGATCGAGCCGCTGGTGTGCACGCTCTTCCAGTGGCTGGGCACCTGCCGGCGTTGCGAGACCTGCTCCGTGAAGGTGCCCGGGCTGATCGCGACGGTGTAGGCGTTGTTGTCGTTGACGCTCTCCCAGTAGGCGACGTGGCCGCCGAAGCCGAGCACCGCGGGGTCGTGCGTCTTCATGAAGAGCGCGCGGCCACGGCTCATCAGCCAGGGGCCGGACGGGTCGTTGCCGGAGCGGGCCAGCAGCCGGTCCATCCAGAAGTCGGTCCCCGAGCTCTCCGCGTCGTACATGGTCCGCATCATGTCGCCCGGGGTGTAGGCGACGGGCGCGGCCGGGATCGCGGGTCCGCCGAAGGTGGGGAACCCGATGGTCTGGTCGGCGTGGGCCGGGGGCACGGCGAGGACGGAACAGGCGAGGAGCAGCAGGGCGACGACCAGGCGTTTCAGGACGGGGCCTGTCGGTCCCGGATGCCCGCCGTGCCTGCGCCCGGCCCGGCCGGCGCCGGGTGGCGCGAAGAGGGTCGGAGCGTTGGAGACGCCCCCTCCCGGGGGCTCCGTCCGTCGTTTTCTCATCGGATGCTCCCCATCCAGTTGGCAGCGAGCGTCTGCTCGCGACGGCGCCGGCGTTCTCACCGCCGGCCGTGTAGTGCTCCTGACAAAAGCCACACGTGGAAGCGCCGGAGGGCGGGGAAAGGGGTCGGACAGGGGGAGGGCTTCGCCGCGTCTCCGTGACGTACTGGAACGACGTACCGGAACGAACTGCTGAACGACGTACCGGAACGACCTGCTGGAACGACGTACCGAAACGACCTGAAAGGTTTTCGCAACGTAGGTCCGGGATCTTGAGGTGTCAAGGGGAACGCCCGGGGCCCGGCGGCACCGGGCGTCGCTTTCAGGACAACGGCGCCGTGGACCCCCTGATCACCACCCGGCAGGGCAGGGTCTCGGTGCCCGAGCGCCGCGCTCCGGCGATCGCGCCGAACAGGGCCTGCGCGGCGGCCCGCCCGACCTGTTCGAGGTTCATGTCGACGCTGGTCAGCGGGGGGCGGGAGGCGGACGTCAGGACCTGCCAGTTGTCGAAGCCCATGACCGCCACGTCCTCCGGCACCCGGTGGCCGCGCTCGCGCAGGACGTCCATGACGCCCCGGGCGATCTGGTCGCTGCCGCACAGGACGGCGTCCACGTCCGGGTGCTGGTCGAGCAGCATCGCGGTGGCCGCCCGCCCCCAGCCCTCCGACCACACCCCGAACCGTGGCTCCCCGACCGGGGCGAGGCCGGCGTCGGCGAGCGCGGCCAGGGCGCCCTCGGCCCGCTCCTGCGCGGCGAGGTACCCGGGGTCGCCGGTGATGTGCGCGATCCGGGTACGTCCGCAGGCGAGCAGGTGGCCGACCGCGATCCGGCCGCCGCCCACGCCGTCGGGGACGATGGACAGATCCGCCGGATCATCCGACGGCGCGTACGCGTAGACGACGGGGACGGGCAACTCGCGGCCCAGGGACGGACGCGGGTCGGTCCGGCTGCCCACCACGATCAGCCCGTCGACCCGGCGGCCGAGCAGCGCGCGTACATGGTGCTGCTCGCGGATCGCGTCACCACGGGCGTCACAGAGGAACACGGAGACCTCGCCCGCCCCGAAGGCGTCCTCGGCCCCCATGAGGATCGGGATGCTGAACCGGCCCTCCAGGTCACTGGTGAGCAGACCGACGGTGCCCGTGCGTCCGGCCAGCAGGCCGCGCGCCAGCTGGTTGGGCCGGAACGACAGACGCTCGGCCGCGTCGATCACCCGCCGGCGTGTCTCCGCGCGCACCTGGCTGCGGCCGTTGAGGGCCTTCGACGCGGTGGCCACGGACACGCCCGCCAGCCGGGCGACATCGCTGAGCGTGGCGGGCCGCGAACGGGAGGGGTTGGTGGCCTGTGCCATGGGTGTTCTCCTGTCTCGCGTCGCGTGCCGGGACCGTCGAGGCGGCACGTCGCACGTAAAACCGTACGCGAGAAGTTTCGGTCGAGGTGCGCCCATGCTGCCTCCAGAGGTTTCGGCGAAGCACTACGTCCTTTCCCCGCAAGGGGATTGACGGGCACCGAGCCGAGTCCTAGCTTTCTGAAAGCCTTTTCGTTCGGCCCGCCGCAACCCGAGGGGGATCGACATGAGAAGCACGACCGGACCATCTGGACGTATACACCGTCTCGTCATCCGCGCTGCCGCTCTGCTGGCCGCCGCGAGCCTGCTCACGGCCTGCGGCTCCGGGGGTGATGGCCCGGACGGCGCGGGAGGCGGAACGGCGGACGCCAAGGGCGCCGACGACGGCACCACCCTGACGATGTGGACGCGTGCGGCGACCCGGCCGCAGAGCGAGGGCCTGGTCAAGGCGTACAACGCGAGCCACAGGAACAAGATCGAGCTGACCGTCGTCCCCACCGACGACTACCAGGCCAAGGTCGGTGCCGCCGCCGGATCCCGGGACCTCCCCGACCTGTTCGCCTCCGACGTGGTGTTCGTCCCCAACTACACCTCCAGCGGGTTGTTCGCCGACCTCACCGCACGCATCGACGCCCTGCCCTTCGCCGGGCACCTGGCCCAGTCGCACATCAGGGCCGGCACGTACGAGGACAGGAAGTACGTCGTGCCGCACACCCTCGACCTCTCGGTGCTCTTCTACAACAAGGAGCTCTACCGGCGGGCCGGGCTCGACCCCGACACCCCGCCCACCAGCCTGAGCGAGTGGGACCGTCAGGCGCGGGCCGTGGACGCGCTCGGCGGCGGCGTCAACGGCACCTTCTTCGGCGGCAACTGCGGCGGTTGCGGTGTCTTCACCTGGTGGCCGTCGATCTGGGCCGCGGGGGAGGAGGTGCTGAACAAGGAGGGAACCGAGGCATCCCTCGCCTCCGACGCGGCGAAGAAGGTCTACGAGACCTACCGCGGCTGGGTGAAGGACGGCATCGTGGCCCCCGGCGCACGTGAGGAGACCGGCACCACCTGGACGGGGCTCTTCCCGAAGGGGCAGGTCGGAGTCATGCCCATGCCCTCGACCACCCTGGGGCTGATGCCTCAGGACCTCGACCTCGGCGTCGCGCCCATCCCCGGGCCCGACGGCGGCGCGTCCACCTTCGTCGGCGGTGACGCCATCGGCGTCTCCGCCACCAGTGGCTCGGCCGACCAGGCATGGAACTTCCTCGCCTGGTCACTGGGCGACACGGCGCAGGTCGACGTGGTCGCCGCGCACAAGGACGTCGTGGCGCGCACCGATCTCGCGTCCAACAAGCACTCCGACGCGGACCCGCGGCTGGTGACGATCAACAAGCTCGTCGCGGAAGGGCGGACCCCGTACGCGCCGAAGTTCGGCCAGACCTTCAACGACCCCAACGGGCCCTGGCTGACCCTGATGCGCCATGCCGTCTTCGGCGACGGGTCGTCCGTCGACCAGGACAACAAGGCGGTCACCGCGTCGCTGACCGACTGAGCGGCCACCCGGCTCCGTCACCCGCCCCTCCCACGGCACACGACGCACCCCGCACGGCACACGGCACACGACGCACCCCGGACGGCACACGGCACACGACGCACCCCGGACGGCACACGGCGTTCGGCACACGGCAGACGGCGCTCGGCACACCCCGCACGGCACACGACGCACCCCGCACGGCACACGGCGTTCGGCACACGGCACACGGCAGACGGCGCTCGGCACACGACGCACGGCACACGGCAGAGGAGAGCCATGCATCTGAAGGCGGCCGAGCCAGCGGCGGCCGACGACCGGGCCCGGCCCGTGGGACGGGCGGGCCGGCGGACCGGCCGACGGGTGGGCCCGTCCCGCACGGCCGCGCCCCGGTGGCGGTCCCGCACCATGAAGGGCCTTGCCTACGCGGCTCCCACGGCCGTGTTCGTCGCGGTCTTCTTCCTGCTGCCGCTGCTGCTCGTCGGGCAGATGTCGCTCAGCGACTGGCCGCTCCTCGCCGGGGACCGGGGCATCAACGCCCCCGAGAACTACACCGACGCCACCGGCACCACCCTGTTCTGGCCCGCGGTCCGCTTCACCCTCCTCTACACCGTGATCGTCACGGTCGTACTCCTCGGGCTGGCGCTCCTCCTCGCCCTGCTCGTACAGGAAGCCCGGCCCGGCGCGGGCTTCTTCCGTGCGGTCTACTTCCTGCCCAGCGTCCTCGGACTGGCCTCCGCCTCGCTGCTGTTCTGGGGGCTGTACAGCCCCACCACCGGCCCACTCGGCCACCTGCTGGAAACGCTCGGCCTCGTCGACGACCCGGTCTCCTTCCTCTCCACACCGACCTCGGCCCTGCTGTCGACGGTGTTCCTCATCGTCTGGAAGTTCGCGGGCTTCTACATGCTGATCCTCCTCGTCGGCCTCCAGCGCATCTCCCAGGAGGTGTTCGAGGCGGCACGGATGGACGGTGCCGGCCGCGGCCAGATCTTCCGCGCCATCACACTGCCGCTGCTGCGACCGTCCCTCGCCCTGACCCTGCTGCTGTGTGTGACCGGATCGCTGCTCGCCTTCGACCAGTTCTTCATCCTCACCAAGGGCGGACCGGACAACAGCACCGTCACCGTGGTCCAGTTGATCTACCGCGAAGCGTTCCAGCGGCTGAACCTCGGTACCGCGGCGGCCCTCTCGATCATCGTGCTGGCCGTGCTGCTCCTGCTCAACGCCCTTCAGTTCCGCGGTCTGCGCCACGCCGACACATCATGAGCCCGCACCTCGTCGCGCACTTCAAGGGAGGGGAGACCACGGTGCTGACCCGCGCCCTGGGCCGTACGCCCTACTACGTCGTCGCCGGAGGCCTGGCCGTCATCTTCCTCTTTCCGCTGCTGTGGAACGCCTGGGCGTCCGTGAGCGGACAACCCGGCACCGCGCAGGAGTCCGGCCACGGCCTCGGCAACTACCGCACACTGCTGGAGTACGACGCGGGCCTGTGGCGGTACCTCATCAACAGCACCGTCGTCTCCGCGCTGACCGTCGCCCTGACCCTGGGGGTGTCCCTGCTGGGCGGCTACGCCTTCGCCCGCTTCGACTTCCCCGGCAAGAACCCGCTGTTCCTGCTCACCCTGGCCATCCTCATGGTCCCCTACGCCACACTCCTCATCCCGCTCTACGTCCTGCTCGGCAGACTCCATCTCCAGAACTCACTGATCGGGCTCAGCCTGGTGCTGGCCATGTTCCAACTGCCGTTCGCCACCTTCATGATGCGGATCTCCTTCGAGGCGGTGCCCCGCGAACTGGAGGAGTCCGCGCTCGTCGACGGCTGCGGCACGGCGGGCGCGCTGCGCCGCGTCCTCCTCCCGGCGGTGCGGCCGGGGCTGATCACCGTCGGTCTCTTCGCCTTCCTCGCCGCCTGGAACGACTTCATCGCCCCGCTGATCCTCATCTCGGACAGTGCGAAGGCACCGCTGCCGCTGGCCGTCGCGAACCTGCGGCAGCAGAGCATGGGCGCCGTCGACTACGGTGCCACGGAGGCGGGCGTGGTGGTCCTCGCCGTGCCCTGCCTCCTGCTGTTCCTGCTGCTCCAACGGCACTACATACGGGGCTTCATGTCCGGCGCGCTCAAGGGCTGACGTCTCCCCGGACGCCGTACACCCAGGTGCGAGCGGCGCCGTACACACCACGACCGAAGGGACGAACCGAAGGCATGGACTCGTGAAGGAGAACACGGCACGGCCGGCTGTCCTGCCGGTGGCGCCGACCCGCGGCCGGCTGCGACCGCTCGGTCTCGACGAGGTCAGGATCACCGGCGGGTTCTGGGCCCGGCGGCGGCACACCAACGAGACCGCCACGCTCGGGCACTGCCTCGACTGGATGGAACGCGCCGGGTGGACCGGCAACTTCCGGGCGGCGGCCGAGGGGCGGGTCCACCGGGACCGGCGGGGCCGGGAGTTCGCCGACTCCGAGCTGTACAAGCTCCTCGAAGCCATGGCCTGGCAGGCCGGTACCGGCGCCGGTACGACGTTCGACGCGGAGACCGCCGCACTCACCGAGGCCATCGCGTCAGCCCAGGAACCGGACGGCTATCTGAACACCGCCTTCGGCCGCCCCGGACAGCAACCCCGCTACAGCGACCTCCCATGGGGCCACGAGCTGTACTGCTACGGGCACTTGATCCAGGCGGGCATCGCCCAGGCACGGACCCGCGGCGAGGGCGAGCTGACGAAGGTGGCCCTGCGCGCCGCCGACCACGTGTGCGCCACCTTCGGCCCCGGCGGCGTCGAGGCGGTCTGCGGGCACCCGCAGATCGAGACGGCCCTGGTGGAGCTGGCCAGGCTGACCGGGGAGCGGCGCTACCTCGACCAGGCCGCGCTCTTCGTCGACCGGCGCGGCCACGGCACGCTCCCCGACGGCGAGTTCGGCCGCGTCTACCACCAGGACGACGTGCCCGTACGGGAGGCCGCGGTGCTGCGCGGCCACGCCGTCCGCGCCCTCTACCTCGCGGCGGGCGCCGTCGACGTGGCCGTGGAAACCGGGGACGACGCCCTGCTCGCCGCGGTCGTACGGCAGTGGGGGACCACCGTCGCCCGGCGCACCTATCTGACCGGCGGAATGGGCGCACACCACCGGGACGAGTCCTTCGGCGACGACTTCGTCCTCCCGCCGGACCGCGCCTACGCGGAGACCTGCGCCGGTGTCGCCTCGGTCATGCTCAGCTGGCGGCTGCTGCTGGCCACCGGGGAGCCGCGCTACGCCGACCTGGCCGAGCGGACCCTGTTCAACGTGGTCGCCACCTCCCCGGCGGAGGACGGCCGGTCCTTCTTCTACGCCAACACCCTGCACCGGCGCCACCGGGGCGCCCCGCCCGACCCGGACGCCATGAGTCCGCGCGCCGAATCGGGCCTGCGCGCGCCCTGGTTCGCGGTGTCCTGCTGCCCGACCAACGTGGCGCGGACCCTGGCCCAGCTGCCCGCCCATGTCGCGACGGCGGACGACCGGGGCATCCAACTGCACCAGTACGCCGACGCGGAGATCGCCACGACCCTCACCGGGGGCCACGGCGTGGCCCTGCGGGTGCGCACCGACTATCCGTCGGGCGGCAGTGTGGTGGTACGCGTCGACCGGTCGCCGGACCACCCGTGGACCCTGTCCCTGCGCGTCCCCGCCTGGGCGGCGGACGCCACCACCTGGCTGACCGAGCCGGACGGAGGCCGCCGTGCCGTCGCCCCGGGCACCGCGGAGATCACCCGCGACTTCCGGCCCGGCGACGAGATTCGGCTCGAACTGCCCGTACGGGCGCGGTGGATCCGTGCCGATCCACGCGTCGACGCGGCGCGCGGCACGGTGGCCGTCCAGCGCGGACCGCTGGTGTACTGCGCCGAATCCGTGGACCTGCCGGACGGCCACGACGTCGACGCGATACGGGTCGACCCGACCGCGGAACCGGAGGACGCGCCGGGCGGACCGGGTGGTGCGGGCGGCGCCGTCGTGGTCGCCGGAGACATCACCGCACACGGGACACAGCGCGACGGGGCCTGGCCGTACCGGCCGCTCGACGCCCCCGCCGCCCCACGGGCCGCCGACCGCGGGGGGATCGTCCTGGTCCCCTACCACTCCTGGGCGAACCGCGGTCCCTCGACCATGCGGGTGTGGCTGCCGACCACGAACCCATGACCGCCTCGCGTGACGGTGCCCGGCACGACCGCGACGCGCCATCTGCCGTATGTGCGATGCGAGTTGGACGGGGCGTCCTCATGGATCCGGAAGCCCGGCGTTCGTGGGTATCCAGCCGGGACAGGTGGCGTCAAGAGGCCCCGCGCCCGCGACGTCGTACCGGCGCCGAGGTCCCTCCGCACGGGCAGGCCGACCCCGGCATCCTGGCCAGGGCGCGCGAGGCCCGACCGGCGATGCCGGCACTGCCGGAGATCGACAGCGCCGTGACGGATCTGCAGAAGATCGTCCGACCCACCGTGAACGTCATCCGCTCCAACGGCGGCACGGTGGGCGCCGCCGCGTTCCTCTCCGTCCTCTTCTCCCTGCCGCCGCCGTCGGCCCCACCGCCTTCGTGAGCGCCGCCTTGCGGGTACCCGACACCAGGCTGTCGGCGGACTGAACCGCGCCTGCCGCGACAGGACTTCGGCTGCCGGTCATCCCTCCGACCGCTGCCCGCCATCCGGTCGGCGGACCGAGCCCGTACCGTTCCGCCGTTCGACTCGATCGATACCTTGGAGGGGACATGCGAGACCGCATGAGGACAGCCTGCCGCGCGGTGACGGTGGCCGTCGCGCTGGCGGCGGCGGGGGGAGCGACCGCGGTTCCGGCGGTGGCGGCGCCGACCGGTATCACTCGCGTCGCGTTGCCACCGGCGCCGACCGGTCTGACGTACAGCTATGACGCGATCGCCCAGCAGGCGACCGTCCGATGGAATCCGAAGGACCCGGCCGACACGGTGACGACCGGCTACCGCGAGGTGAGCTGCGCCGGGCCCACGACCGCCGACGGGCCGTGCTTCATCCGGGCCTCGGGGCCGCTGCTGACCGGCGACTCGTTCACGTTCCGCCTGGCCGCGGGCCGGACGTTCTATTTCCGGCTCGCCGCAGAGAACGCGGCTCACCAGCACACCAGTTCGGCGATCCTCACCATCACCACCACGTGACGAGGTAGACCCACCGGCCGCGCGGCCGCCCCGCCGCGACGTGGTGGCCGCGCGGACGCGGCCCGGCCTCCGGGCCGCGTCCGCGGTCAGGACGCCGTTGTGTCGAAGCGCGGCTCCTCCCGCAGCAGGGCGCTCAGATCGTGGCCCGGGGCGATCTCCGACGGCCGGGCGCCGCGCCGGAGGACGACGCCGCCCGCGTCGATTCCGCCCAGCGTCAGCCGGTCCGCCTCCCTGCGCAGCCACGTCCCCTCGCGCAGGCCCACCACCGGAACGTCGTTCTCCTCCAGGAACTGCTCCAGCCGCTGCGCCCGGGTCTCGCCCATGTGGGCGGTGTCCGGCCGGGCGTCCAGGTAGTGCGGGTTGATCTGGAACGGCAGCAGGCCCAGCGCCTCGAACGACGGCGGCTGGACGATCGGCATGTCATTGGTGGTACGCAGTGTGGGGCAGGCCATGTTGGTGCCCGCGCTCGACCCCATGTAGACCGCGCCGGCGGTGACCCGCTCCCGGATCGCCCGCACCATGCCGTGCTCGTGCAGCGCCTTGAGCAGCCGGAAGCTGTTGCCGCCGCCGACGAACACCGCCTGCGCTCCCCGGATCAACTCGGCCGGGTCCGGCGCGGTGTGGGCGCCGGTCACCTCCACCCCCAGGGGCGCGAGGGCCTCGGCCACCTGCGCGGTGTAGCCGTCCCGGTCGGCCAGGGCGTACGGCACGAAGACCAGGTGGCGCGCCCCGTCGAGTACGGCGGCGATCTCCTCCCGCGCGTGGTCCAGGTAACCGCGTCCGGGGGCGGTGGAGTTCGAGAGCAGCAGCAGTCGCATGAGGGCCTTTCTGACGGTGATTCGGTAGTCCGGTGACTCGGTAGTCCGATGACTCGGTAGTCCGGTGATTCGTGAAGGGCGGGACCGAACGGCCCCTTCGGAGCGAGCCCTTCGACCGCCTGCCCGGCCCGCTTCAGCGCCTGCCCGGCTGCCCGGCCCGCCGTGGCCGCAGCGGCGTCAGCAGTTTGCCCAGGTCCGTCGCCGCCTGGAGCAAAGGGGCGACGAGTTCCGTCCTGCGGCCCTGGAACGCGTCGAGGGGAGCGGCCACCGACAGGGTGCCCACCGGTCGCCTGCCCACCATGACCGGGGCCGCGAGCGCCGCGGTTTCCGGATCGTACTCGCCTTCGGAGTACGCGTAACCGTTGCGCCGCACCTCGGCGAAGCGCTCCTCCAGCAGGGCGGGATCGGTCAGCGTACGGTCGCTGAACCGGGCCATCGGGCGACCGTACAGCAGCGCGGCCCGGTCGCCCGGCGCGAGCATACCGAAGTAGGCGCGGGAGGTGGCTCCGGCGTGCGCCGGGTACAGCTCGCCCGCCAGGCCGTAGATGCGCAGGGGGCCGGCCGCCCCGTCCACCGCCGTGACGCAGCGCATGTGCACCCCGTCGGGCACGGCGAACAGCGCGCCGACGCCCACCGCGTCCGCCATGGCCCGCAACGTCGGCCGGACCAGGCTGGCCATCCCGCCGTCCCGCTCCCAGACCCGCGCCAGGTGCCAGACGGCGGGCCCGAGCCGGTACCGGCGGGAGCGGGCGTCCGAGACCAGGAAGCCCCGGTAGGCGAGCGCGGCCAGCAGCCGCTGCGCCACGGATTTGTCCAGGCCGAACTCCGTCGCGACCTCGGTGACGCCCCACTCGGGGCGCTCACGGTCGAAGGAGAGCAGGAGGCTCAGGACGCGGTCGGCGGTCTGGAGCGGAGGGGGTGTCGCTGTTACCGGGGTGCTGTCAGCCATGGCAGAAGCGTAAACAATCCCGCATATCGAGAAAACATTGCGCTCTGCGCTCGGGCAGGCGGATTGTGAGCCACGTTGGCGTGAATCCGCCGCGACGGACCCCGTAGGGACACCCCCGTAGGGCGCACATCCGTACGGCCCGCACGGCGAGACCGTGTACGGGATCGGGTACGACCCGATGCCGTACCGGCGATCCGTTCCGTACGAGAGAACCCGTACGGGTACCCCCACCCGGGGCCTCGCGCACAGGACCGCCGACGGCCGCGCGGAACGTCAGGAACGACGGCTCCTCCACGCGGCCGACCGCACCCGCCGCCCGTCCGGTCAGGCCACCGCACCGCCCGACCCCCGTCGTGAGAGGCCCTCTCTTGCTGAAGCACGTCCTTGAGATCATCGAACTTCTCGACCGTCCGCAGACCAGCGGGGAACTCCTCGCCGAACACCTGCGGGCCGTCCAGACCGCCGCGGGCGCCGACGCGCGGACGGCCCCGCGGGTCGAGGTGCGTACGGTCACCGGCGATCAGGGCAGTACGGACTTCGTGTCCGTCACCATCCCCGGGCGCAACGGCCGGACCGGCGGCGGCGACGCCCCGACCCTCGGCATCCTCGGCCGGCTCGGCGGAGTGGGCGCGCGCCCGGAACGTATCGGCCTGGTCTCCGACGCCGACGGCGCGGTGGCCGCGCTGTCCGCCGCCGCCAAGCTCCTCGACATGCACGCACGCGGAGACGTTCTGGACGGCGATGTGATGCTTTCCACACATGTGTGCGGATGGGCCCCGACCCGTCCCCACGACCCCGTACCCTTCATGGATTCCCCGGTGGACACCCTGACCTGCAACCGTGAGGAGATCTCGTCCGAGATGGACGCGGTCGTCTCCATCGACACCACCAAGGGCAACCGGCTGCTCAACCACCGGGGGATCGCCCTGTCGCCCACCATCTGCCAGGGCTGGATCCTGCGGGTCAGCGAGGACCTGCTGTCCGTCCTGGAGAGCGTGACCGGGGAGCCCGCGCGGGTTCTGCCCGTGACCACGCAGGACATCACCCCGTACGGCAACGGGGTGCACCACATCAACTCCATCCTCCAGCCCGCCGTCGCCACCGACGCCCCGGTGGTAGGCCTCGCGATCACCGCCGCCACGGCGGTGGCCGGGTGCGGCACCGGCGCCAGCCACGAGGGCGACATCGCCGCGGCGGCCCGGTTCGCGATCGAGACGGCGAAGGAGTTCGGCCGCGGGGGCGCCCGGTTCGTCGACCCGGACGAGTTCGCGCGCCTGGTCGAGCTGTACGGGCCGATGACCCGCCTGCAGGCCGCCCCGGACGAGGCGCCGGCCGGGGCCTGACCCCACCGCTCGCCCCGCACCGCCGCGGACCCGTACCACCGGCCTCCCCGCACCGCCGCCGGCCTCGCACCGCCGAAGTCTCCCCGCACCGCCGCGCCCCGTGCGGCAGTCGATCCCCGTACCGCCGCGCCGTCCCTTCTGGAGTCCCCTTGAACCCGAGAGCCTCGACCGCCTCCACCGGCTCGGCCGCCCCGTCGGACACGACAGGGGCACCGGCCAGGCACCCGCGCGCCTTCGAACCGATCACGCTGATCATCACGATCGTCATGTCGGTCCTCGGCGCCCTGATCGGCATCGTGCTGATCACCTCGCTCGGCGTGTCCCCGAACACGGCGGTCATCGGCGCGCTGATAGCCATGCTCATCGGCCGGATACCGATCGGCATGCTGAAGCGGATGCGCTCCCAGCACCGGCAGAACCTGGTGCAGTCGGCGATCTCCGGTTCCACGTTCGCCGCGGCCAACTCCCTGCTCACCCCCATCGCGGTGCCCTTCGCGCTGGGCCGTACGGACCTGGTGTGGCCCATGCTGGGCGGCGCCGCCATCGGGCTGGCGGTCGACAGCTGGGTGCTGTTCCGGGTGTTCGACTCCACGCTGCTGCCCGCCACCAACTCCTGGCCCGCGGGCGTCGCCGCGGCCGAGACGATCAAGGCGGGGGACAGCGGGGGACGCAAGGCGGCGGTGCTCGGCGCCGGTGCGGTGGTCGGGCTGGTCGGCGCGCTGCTGAAGCTGCCCACCAGCGCGGCGGGTGTCGGCTTCCTGGGCAACATCTGGGCGCTGCTGATGTTCGGCATCGGGCTGACCGTCGCCCAGTACGCGCCCGATGTCCTGCACGTCGACCTCGCCGCCGAGCACGTGCCGCACGGTCTGATGATCGGCGCGGGGCTCGTCGCCCTCGTCCAGGCACTGCTGCTGATGAAGGGCCGTAAGAGCGGCGGCAAGGACCGCTCGGCGGGCGCGGGCAAGGCGGCCGGCGGCGGCCCGGCGGCCGACGTCCAGGGGCCCACGGTCGGGGCTCCGCAGCTCCGCCGCGGCCTGCTGGAGGGCATGGTGCTCTTCCTGGGCGGCGCCGTCGTGGTCGCGATCCTGGGCGGTGTGGCGGGCGGGCTGTCCCTGCCCGGCCTGATCGGCTGGGTCGCGCTGGCCGGCGCCGCCGCCCTCGTGCACCAGCTCATCGTGGGCCTGGCGGCCATGCACTCCGGATGGTTCCCGGCCTTCGCCGTCACCCTGATCGTCCTCATCGTCGGCCTGGTCCTGCACATCCCGACCGTGCCGCTCGCCCTCCTGGTGGGCTACACCGCCTCCACCGGCCCCGCGTTCGCCGACATCGGGTACGACTTCAAGGCGGGCTGGCTGCTGCGCCGGGACGCCACGCCGTGGAAGGTGTTCGAGCTGGACGGCCGGCGCCAGCAGTACCTGGCCCAGCTCGTCGGCTTCGCCGTGGCCCTCGTCGTGGTCGCGGTCGCCTGGAAGTCGTTCTTCTCCGAGGGCCGCGTTCCGCCGGTCTCCGAGGTGTACGTCGCGACCATCAAGACCGGACTCGACCCGGGCACCATGCGGACCATGCTGCTCTGGGCCATTCCCGGCGCGCTGGTGCAGTTCATCGGCGGATCGTCCCGGCAGATGGGCGTCCTGCTGGCCACAGGGCTCCTCGTGGCCACCCCCAACGCCGGCTGGATGGTGCTCGGCGCGCTGGCCATCCGGTACGGGTACACGGTGTGGCGCCGTCGCGGCCTGACCGATCCCGCGGCGCGCAAGGAGTCCGACGAGCAGGCCGAGAGTGATCTGTCGCTGGTCGGCGCCGGGCTGGTCGCGGGCAGCTCGCTCAACGACGTGGGGCAGTTGACGAAGGCCCTGTAGCGCTCCCCCTACCCCCTCTCACCCCGAAGGAACGGTCATGGACACCGCCGTCAGCGGAAGCCTTCCGAACACCCCGGCTCTCGGCCTGGTCACCATCGGCCAGGCCCCGCGCACCGATCTGCGCCCGGACGCCGAACCGCTGCTGCCGGGCGTACGCCTGGTCGAACACGGCGCGCTCGACGACGACCGCTTCGACGGCGACGCGGAGGACGCGACCCGCCGGCTGCTGGCCCCCGAGCCCGGCGAGGCGCCCCTGGTCTCCCGGCTGCGGGACGGCCGCTCCGTACTGCTCGGGCACACCGCGCTGGTCCCGAGGATGACCGAGGCGGTGGCCCGCGCGGAGCGGGACGGCGCCGCCGCCACCCTCGTCCTGTGCACGGGCCGCTTCCCCGCCGTCACGTCCACCCGGCCGCTGCTGTTCGCCGAGCCACTGGTGCAGCGTGCCGTAGCGGCCCTGGTCGGGACCGAACCGGTGGGGATCGTCTGCCCGCACCCCGACCAGGCCGAGGACGTGGCCCGCCGCTGGTCGGAGGTGCTGCCCGGGCCGGTACGTGCCGCCGGGGCCAACCCGTACGCGGCACCGGAACAGGCTCTCGCCGAGGTCGCCGACGCCGCGCGTGCGCTCGCCGCCGACGGCGCTTCCTGGCTCGTTCTGGACTGCATCGGCTACACCGAGGAGATGCGGCGCGCGGCGGCGCGGGCGGCGGCCCGCCCCGTACTGCTGGCGCGGGCGGTGGCGGTACGGATGGCCGCGGAGGCCGTGGCCGCCTTCGGCTGACAGCCGCCCCGAGGCCCCGTCCGCACCGCCATGGCCACCGCGAAGGACCTCCATGGCCACCGCGAAGGCCAGGACCGTCGTCGTACCAGCTCAAGGAGTGACCGCGTATGCAGCCCGTCCCGTCGCCCAGGGAGTCCGCGTCGCCCGTCGGCATCATCCGGGTCCTCACCAGCGACGATCCGACGGCGGTCGGGGAACACGGCCGCCTCCTCGAACGGCGCTACGGCTTCCCGGCCTTCTCCCGGTGCATCCCCGGGCAGCCGTACGGCATCCACGACGAGGAATCCGAGCGCCGCGCCGAGCCGAAGATCGTGGCCCTGGCCCGCGAGATGGCGGCCGAGGGCGCCGGCACCCTCATCATCAGTTGCGCGGCCGACCCGGCGCTCGAACAGGCCCGGGCTGCCGTGGACATACCCGTGATCGGGGCCGGCGCGGCGGCGGCCGCGGTGTCGCTCGGCCTCGGCACCCGCGTCGGGGTCCTGGGCATCACCGACGAGGCGCCGCCCGGGACGCGCGCGATTCTCGGCGACCGCTTCGCCGGTGCCGTACGCCCGCGTGAGGTGCGCCGTACGACCGACCTCCGCGCGCCCCACGGCGAAGCGGCGGTCCTGGAAGCGGCGGCCGGCCTGGTCGCGTCGGGAGCGGACACCCTGCTGCTGGCCTGCACCGGTCTGACCACGATCGGCGTCCGTCCCCGGCTCGAAGAACGCCTGGGGGTCCCGGTCGTCGACGCGGTGCTCGCCGCGGGCCTGATGGCCTCGTACACCCGCACCTCCTGAGCCGCCGCCCGCGGGAGGCCCCGGGCGTACCGGAGCCACCCCGGGTGACGGGGTGGCTCGGCCGCCGCCCCCGCGGGCCGGCGAACGGTGGTCAGGGCCGGGGCCGAGGACCTCGCCGCCCGGACGTGCCCGCCTTGCGTCTACTCGCAGCCGACGCCGTCCCCGTCCCGGTCGAGGTGGGGACCGTAGCCGGGGTCGCCGGCGTGGACGGGGGCGGCACCTGCGGCTCGGGCCGCCGTGCAGTTCTTGTAGTACACGGAGCCGCCACCGCCGGAGCCGGAGCCGCTCGACCCGGAGCCGGTGTCGTCGTTGTCGGCCGCCGGTGCGACGGTCACCTTGACGGTCTTCGTCTCCGTGACGGTGGGAGCCGGTTCTGGGCTCGCGGTGACGGTCTCGGTGACCGCCGGTGCGGGCGCGGCGGTTTCGGTGGCCGTTGCCGTGACCGTGGCCCGGGGCGCGCTTCTCACCTCTGCCGCCTTCTCCGCCTGGGCCGGATCGTCGGCGGCGCCGATGCCGGCGCCTATGAAGAGGAGGAGGCCGGCGGCCGGGAGCAACACCCGCTTCCGCGTCCACTTCGGCCGGCGCCCGGGCGGTTCGGGTGTCACATAGGGGCGGGGGCCGGTGGGCTCGGGCGGCTGCCCCCAAGGCGGTGGCTGCGGCGGCGGATTGTGCGACATGGGTCCCCCTGAGGTAGTTCGTGAAGCGACGACCGTAACGAGGGAAGGCGGTGACCTGTGACAGGTATGCACAGGTAGTGATGAAGTTGTGACTATCGGGTGGAGGGGGAGTGGTGCCGGGGTGGGTGGTTCACGTCGTCGAGTGGGCGCCGATCGTGCGTAGTAAGCGCTCTCTTACTCTGGTGTGATGGACTCGGAACCGTCCTTCGAGGACGCCTACTTCGACTACTGCCCCTGGGATTTCGCCCGCCACGCCTCCGCCGCGCAACGCGCCGCGCAGGCCGCGCGTCAGCGGCGTCTGTCCGACGCGGGGGCGAGGTTCGGGCCGCGTTGTTTCGTCTCCGCCGCCGCCGGTGTGTTCCCGGACGGCCTGGCCCTGGGGGAGGGCTCCTACATCGCCGGGCACGCCTATGTCACCGGCGAGGTGGCGACCGGCGCCGACTGCACCGTCAATCCGTACGCCACCGTCCGTGGACGGGTCACCATGGGCGACGGTGTGCGGATCGGTGCGCACAGCTCCCTGCTCGGCTTCAACCACGGCTTCGCCCCCGACGAGCCCGTGCACCGGCAGCCCCTGAGCAGCAAGGGGATCACCGTCGGCGACGACGTGTGGATCGGGTCGAACGTCGTGGTGCTGGACGGGGTGACGATCGGCGACCACTGTGTGGTGGGCGCCGGCTCCGTCGTCACCAAGGACCTGGTGCCGTGGACGATCGCCGCGGGCAACCCGGCCCGGCCGATGCGCGACCGGCGTGCTCCCGGCGCGCCGCGTGGCGGGGCTCCGTCAGGTGGTACGGGGGACGCCGTCGCCCGCTTCGCCGACCGGGCGCGCGCGCAGGCCGCCGAGGTCGTCGAGCGCTGCTGGAACGCCGGCACCGGCCGGTACGCCGACCGTCCTGGCGCCCCCGCGACCGTCCGCGCGCACTGCGACGCCGTCGAGGTCACCGACCTGCTGCTGGGTACGCCCCCCGGCCACCTGACCGCCGCCGAGCACGCCGAACGGCTGCGCGCCCTCCAGGACCCCGTCAGCGGGCTGGTCCCCGAGCTGGCTTCCGACGGCACACCCGGTGCGCTGCCCGCGCCCGCCCACGACGGATGGATCGAGGACGGCCACGCCGAGTACCACGTCCTGGCGGTGGGGTACGCCCTGGAACTGCTGGACTCCCGTTTCGCCCACCCCGTCCACGCGGCGGGACGCATGACGCCCGGTCAGCTCGTCGCCCGGCTGGAGGAACTGCCGTGGCGGACCCGGGCCTGGTCGGCCGGCGCATGGGTGGACTGCTGGGCGACCGCCGCCCACCGCAACCTCACGTGGAACGCGGGCGCGCCCGCCGCGTTGGAGACACTGTTCGGCTGGCTCACCACACGGGTGGATCCGTGGACCGGGATGTGGGGCGGGGTGGCTTCGCCGGCCGAGGGGCGGCTGCAACTGGTCAACGGCTACTACCGCCTCACCCGCGGCTCCTACGCGCAGTTCGGACTGGCGGTGCCGTACGCGGAGCGGGTCGTGGACACCATACTGGACCACGGCCGCGATCCGCGCTGGTTCACGGCGGGCCGGGAGAACGCCTGCAATGTGCTGGACGTCGCGCATCCGTTGTGGCTCGCCGGGCGGCAGACCGGACACCGGGCCACCGAGGTACGGGCCTGGGCCGAGGAGCGGTTGACGCGTGCGCTGGGGCGCTGGCGGGACGGGGCCGGTTTCGGCTTCGGGCCCGCGGGCGAGGGGGGTGCGGGCCCCGGCCGGGAGCCGGGGTTGCAGGGTACGGAGATGTGGCTGGCCATCGTCTGGCTGCTGGCCGATCTGGTCGGGGTCGCGGACCGGCTGGGCTACCGGCCGCGCGGCGTCCACCGCCCGGAACCGGCCGCGCGGCCCTGGCGCGGCTGACAGCCGTCGGCCGGCGGCCCGGCTGCCGGCCGACAGACCACACCGACAGACCACACCGACAGACCACACCCGCGGTCCAGACCCGCGGTCCAGACCGGCAGCCCTCCGTGGTCAGGAGCCGTCGGGGTGCAGGACCACCTTCGTCCAGCCGTCGTCGCGGGCGTCGAAGTGCCGGTAGCCCTCGGGTGCCTGGTCGAGCGGGAGTTCGTGGGAGACGATCCAGGACGGCTTGGCCTTGCCCTGCTGGATCAGGTCGCAGAGCTGACGGTTGTACGCCTTGACGTTGGCCTGTCCGTTGCCCACGGACTGGCCCTTGGTCCAGAACAGGCCGTAGTCGAAGGCGACTTCGCCGTCCTGGTAGAGCTTGTCCGGGCTGCCCGGGTCTTCCGGTACGAAGACACCGACCACGCCGATGGAGCCCGTGAACTTCACCGAGTGCACCAAGTTGTTCAGTGTGAGGTTGGGGTGTTCCCTGCCCTGCGGATCGTGTGCCTGGTAGCCCACGCACTCACAGCCGCGGTCCGCCCCGCGCCCGTTGGTGTGTTCGTTGATCTGGTCGACGGGCGACCCCTCGGACTCGTTGACCGGGATCGCCCCGATCTCCTCGGCCAGTGCCAGGCGGTCCGGATGGTGGTCGACGACCATGACCTTGGCCGCGCTCTTCAGGGTCGCCGACAGGGCGGCCATCAGGCCGACAGGACCGGCACCGTAGACCACCACGGTGTCACCGGGCCGCACCTTCGCGAGTTCCGTGCAGTGCCAACCGGTGGGAAAGACGTCGGAGAGCATGACGTAGTCGTTCTGCTTCTCCCGGGCCTCCTCCGGCAGGACGAGGCAGTTGTGGTCGCCGTACGGCACCCGCAGCAACTCCGCCTGCCCGCCGCTGTAGGGGCCCATGGACGCGAAGCCGTACGCCGCGCCGGCCATCGTCGGGTCGACGGGGGTCGTCAGGCAGAACGCGGTCAGCCCCTGCTCGCAGTTACGGCAGAAACCGCAGCTTATGTTGAACGGCAGACAGACCGGATCGCCGACCCGTACCCGGTCCACCCCCTCGCCGACCGCGACGACCTCGCCCATGTTCTCGTGGCCGAAGACGCGGCCCTGCTCGAAGTCGGTGCGTCCCTCGTACATGTGCAGATCGGAACCGCAGATGTTCGTCGAGGTGATCTTCACCAGCACGTCCGTGGGCCGCTCGATACGGGCGTCCGGCATGTCCTTGACCGTCACCGAGCGCGGCCCTTCGTACACCAATGCCTTCATGGCCTGATCCCTTCGCCGCCGCAGCGAGGGGAGCCGGTCCTTGGTGTTCCGGCAGCCGGGTCCCGGCAACGGACAGCAGTTGGTGAGGTGCGTACGTAAACCGCCACACGCCACGGGTCTGCTCACGCGGGCGGCGACCGCCCGGGGCCGTTCCCCGGCCCAGCGGTCCGGCGGGCGTGCTCCGTTCCGCCGGTGGCGGCCGTGGCGCGGTGGTGCCCGCGCCACGGAGGCCCGGAGGCGGAAGCTCTCGCCCTGCCCTCCACCCTCCCACGGGGAATCCGTCTGTCAAACGGGGCGAGGGAAGCGGCCGGTCCCGGCCGGGAGGAACTTCCGGCCGGGACGGAGGCGTTCCTCCAGCGGTAAGCCCGCGCCGGCCCGGCGCGGCCGGTCCGGTTCCGTGCTGTCCGACAACTCGGCCCGGCGCGAACGGAGTCGGAGAACCGCCACCCCGCCGCCGCGCACGTCAGGTGCGGCGCGCCGCTTTCCGGTCCCCGGGCCCGGCCGCTCCGGTCAGCGGATGGCTGAAGCCCTGTTCCGAGATCAGCCGCGCCGCCTCGGCCAGGTCGGCCGCGAACCGCTCGACCGCCTCGTAAGGGAAGCGCTGGCTCGGACCGCTCAGGGAGAGCGAGGCGATCACGGCTCCCGACCGGCCGGTGACCGGTACGGCCACGGCGGTCAGCCCGTCGTCCCACTCCCCGCTGCTCACCGCGTATCCACGGCGCCGCGCCTCCCGTGCCGTCGTGCGCAGCGCCGCCACGGCGGGTTCACCGTCCGGGGAGGCGAGGGCGATGCGCCGCAGCAGCGCGTCCGGGGCGTCCCCGAGGAGGATCTTCGAGGAGGCGCCGGCCCACAGCGGCTGCTGGTCGCCCACCTCGATCACATGGCGCAGCGGATGCGGGCTCTCCTCGTGCGCGACACACACCCGGTGCAGATCGTGGGCGACGAAGAGATTGACCGACTCCCGGGTCCGGTCCGCGAGGTCGCGCATCAGATCGCGGGTCTCCCGTGTGACCTCCCACTGGCCGCGCGCGAGATGCGCCCACCGCCACAGCCCGGGCCCCGCGGTGTAGCCGCCCGCCGCGGACCACAGCAGCCCGCTCTGTTCCAGTGTGTGGACCAGGCGCAGCACCGTCGTCTTCGGCAGCCCGGTGGCCTCGGTGATCTCCCGCAGCGAGACGACCGGGCGGTCCTCCGTCAGCAGGGTGAGGATGTCCAGGGCCCGCCGGACACTGCGCACCCCCGCGCCGCCGGCGTCCCGTTCACCGTCGGACCGACCGGTCCCGTCGTCCACCGTCACCGTCTCCACGCTCCCGTCGTACCGCGTCCCCCGCACCTTATCGCCGGGTGAGCGGCACCCTTGCCGGTCCCGTACCCGCGCCGTACGCTCCGCACGGCGGACCGGTTTGATCCGCAGAGTGGACCATTGGAGGTTGTCGTGCGCAAGTCCATCGCCACCGTCTCGCTGAGCGGCTCGCTCGGTGAGAAGCTCGCCGCCGCCGCTCGCGCGGGCTTCGACGGCGTCGAGATCTTCGAGAACGACCTGCTCGCCTCCCCGCTCGCGCCGGAAGAGGTACGGGACCGCGCGGCGGACCTGGGCCTGACCATCGACCTGTACCAGCCGATGCGCGACGTCGAGGCCGTCCCCGCGGAGCTGTTCGCGCGCAACCTGCGGCGCGCCGGGCGGAAGTTCGACGTCATGCGGCGGCTCGGCACGGACACGCTGCTGGTCTGCTCCAGCGTCTCCCCGTACGCCGAGGACGACGACGCGCTCGCCGCCGCCCAGCTCCACGCCCTCGCGGAACGGGCGCGGGAGGCCGGTGTCAGGATCGCCTACGAGGCGCTGGCCTGGGGGCGCCACGTCTCCACGTACGACCACGCCTGGCGGATCGTGGCGGCGGCCGGCCACCCGTCGCTCGGGGTCTGCCTCGACAGTTTCCACATCCTGTCCCGGGGCTCCGACCTGACCGGCGTCGCGGACATCCCCGGCGAGAAGATCTTCTTCCTCCAGCTCGCCGACGCTCCGCTGATGGCGATGGACGTCCTCCAGTGGAGCCGCCACTATCGCTGCTTCCCGGGGCAGGGCGGGTTCGATGTCGCCGGACTGGTCCGCCAGGCGGTCAGCGCCGGATACGCGGGGCCGCTCTCGCTGGAGGTCTTCAACGATGTCTTCCGGCAGGCGGAGGCGGGCTCCACGGCCGTGGACGCGCTGCGCTCGCTGATCGCCCTGGAGGACGCCGCCGGGATCGCCGGGCTGCCAGGACCCGTGGTCCCCTCCGGCTTCGCCTTCGCCGAGCTGGCCACCCCCGACCCCGGGCCGGTCGGGGAGCTGCTGGGCGCCCTCGGCTTCGCCCGGACCGGAAGGCACGGCACCAAGCCGGTGGAACTGTGGACCCAGGGCGGGGCGCGGGTCCTGCTGAACACCGCGGCGGGCGGCCGGCGCGCGTCCACCGCGCTCGCCGCGATCGGCCTGGAGACCCCCGACCCGGGTGGGGCCGCCCGGCGGGCCGAGGCGCTGCTCGCACCGGTCCTGCCGCGCCGCCGCGCGGCCGGCGACGTACCGCTGGACGCGGTCGCGGCCCCCGACGGCACCGCACTCTTCTTCTGCGCCACCGGCCGCACCGGACTGCCCGACTGGACCGGAGACTTCCCCGCGGTGCCCGCCCGGGGCGCGGCGCGGGGGACCGGGATCGGCCACGTCGACCATGTGGCGCTCACCCAGCCGTGGCACCAGTACGACGAGGCGGTCCTGTTCCACCGCACCGTGCTCGGCCTGAGCCCGCACGACAGCGTCGAGATCGCCGACCCGTACGGCCTGTTCCGCAGCCGCGCGCTGACCGGCGGCGCGGGGGAGGCGCGGCTCGTCCTCAACCTCGCCCCCGTACCGACCGGTGACACCGGACGCGCCCAGCACCTCGCGTTCGCCACGGACGACATCACCGCCACGGCCGCACGGGTACGGGAGCGGGGCGCCGCGCTGCTGGCCATCCCGGCCAACTACTACGACGACCTCGACGCCCGCTTCACCTTCGCCCCCGGCGAGCTGGACGCCTACCGCGACCTGGGCATCCTCTACGACCGCGACGAACAGGGCGGGGAGTTCCGGCACTTCTACACGGCGTCGACCGGCCGGATCTTCTTCGAGGTGGTCCAGCGCACCGGCGGTTACCAGGGGTACGGCGCGGCCAACGCCCCCGTCCGGCTGGCGGCACAGGGCGCGGCGGACCACTGAGCGGACCGATACGGACCGCAAGATGGATCACTGAGCGGACCGCAGGACGGACCGGCTCCCCGCCCGCGTCCGCCCTAGACCTCGCCGTTCTCCTGATGGAGGATCTGCTCCGCCCAGATCGTCTTGCCCGTCGGGTTGTGCCGGCTGCCCCAGCGCTGCGTGAGCTGGGCGACCAGCAGCAGCCCCCGGCCGCCCTCGTCGAAGGCGCGTGCCCGGCGCAGGTGGGGGACGGTCGTACTGGAGTCGGAGACCTCGCAGATCAGCGACAGGTCGTGGATCAGCCGGAGCTGGATCGGCGGCGCGGCGTGCCGGATGGCGTTGGTGACCAGTTCGCTGGTGATGAGTTCGGTCGCGAACGTCGCGTCCTCCAGCCGCCAGTCCCTGAGCTGCTTCGTGACGTAGCCACGGGTTTTGGCCACTTCGGCGGGATCGGCGGGCACGTCCCAGGTGGCCACGTGCGCGGTGTCCAGCACCTTCGTACGGGCCAGCAGCAGCGCCACGTCGTCCGGCGCGCCACGGTCCGGCAGCAGCGCGCTCAGCACCGTCCCGCAGGCCGCCTCCAGCGAGACGGCGGGGCGCGCCAGGATCTCGGCGAGCAGCCGGCGCCCCTCGTCGGCGTCACGGTCCCCGCTGCCCATCAGACCGTCGGTGTACAGCGCGAGCACGGTGCCTTCCGGCAGTTCGAAGTCGACGGACTCGAAGGGCAGCCCGCCGACCCCGAGCGGGGGTCCGACCGGCAGCTCGACGGGGTAGGCCAGACCGTCAGGGGTGACCACCACGGGCGGCGGATGGCCCGCTCCCGCCAGGGTGCAGCGCCGCGAGATCGGGTCGTACACCGCGTACAGACAGGTGGCACCCACCTCGCCCGAGGTCTGTTCGGCGCCCGCGTCGTCGGAGAGCCGGATCACGAGATCGTCGAGATGGGTGAGGAGTTCGTCCGGTGGCAGATCGACATCGGCGAGGGTGCGCACCGCCGTACGGAGCCGGCCCATCGTGGCGGACGCCTGGATGCCGTGCCCCACCACGTCGCCCACCACCAGCGCGACCCGCGCGCCGGAGAGCGGGATCACGTCGAACCAGTCCCCGCCGACCCCGGGGTGCGGGGAGGCCGGCAGATAGCGGGAGGCGATCTCCACGGCGTTCGCGCGGGGCAGATGGTGCGGCAGCAGACTGCGCTGGAGCGCGAGCGAGGTGTTCTGCTCCCGGGTGAAGCGTCGCGCGTTGTCGATGCACACCGCCGCCCGCGCGGTGATCTCCTCCGCCAGTAGCACATCGTCGGGGGCGAACGGCGCGGCCCCCACGAACCGGGAGAAGACCACCACACCGAGCGTCGTACCGCGCGCCAGGACCGGTACGGCCATCACCCAGTGGAAGCCGTGCTCCCTGGCGTACGCGGCGCGTTCGGGGATCTGGCCGGCCCAGCGGCGCATGGTCGGATCGGTCATCACGTTCAGGACGGGGCGGCCCGACGCCAGACTGGCCGCCAGGGGAGTGAAGTCCGGATAGACCTGTACGTCTCCCACCTTCACCCAGGGGGCGGAAGGGCCCTTGTCCGTACGCGAGCGGTGCGCCACCCTGCGCAGCGGCACGGGGCCGGTGACCGGGCCCGGTGGCGGCTCCGCGCCCGTGTCGAGATGCTCCAGCAGGTCGACGCTGACGAAGTCCGCGAGGTGCGGCACGCACACGTCGGCCAGCTCCCACGCGGTCCGGTTCACGTCCAGGGTGGTGCCGATGCGGACGCTCGCGCTGTTGAGCAGCAGCAGCCGCTGCCGGGCCAGGACCTCCTCGGTGACATCGTGCGCGGCCAGGCACACACCCCGCACCCGCCCCTCCTCGTCGCACAGCGGCGCGAGCCGGGCGGACCAGGAGTGCTCCTCGGCCTCGCCGCCGGTCCGCATGTAGGTACGGGCGTCGATCGCGGTGCCGGTGGTCAGCACCTCGCGCATCTGGTCCTCCAGCTCACCGCTCTGCGGCTTGCCGCCGATCTCGGAGAGGCGCAGACCGCGGACCTCGTCCTCCGGGAGCCCGATGACCCCGCTCATCGCCTCGTTCACCCGGCGCAGCCGCAGCCGGGTGTCGTACACGGCGACGGCGCACGGGCACTGGTCGAACGCCCAGCGGCTCAGCTCGACGTCCTCGGCCACCGCCTCCGTACCGCTCACCGCGGACACCAGCAGCCAGCCGCCCGGGGAGCGGTCGGTCGGGTCCTGCCGGTGGGCCAGCACCCGGACGTCCAGCGGACGGCCGTCCCGGTGGCGCAGGGTGACCGTGCCGTTCCAGCGCGGCGCGCCGCCGTCGGGCAGCAGCCCGGCCGGCAGGCCCTCCTCGGGCAGCCCGTCCGCCAGCAGCATCCCTGCCCCGCGCCCCACGGTCTCCGACTCCGCGTACCCCAGCAGCCGCTCCGCGCCCTCGCTCCACGAGGTGAGCACACCCCGCTCGTCCACCGTGGCCCTGGCCGTGGCGGCGCCGTCGAGCGGGCCCCCGGGCCGGTCACCGGGGCCGGAGGGAGGGCTGCCTTGGCGCGTCATCGTCAACCGTCCCGCGTTCGCCGCACTGCCCCCACACGCGGCTCGGCGCCACGCCGTACGGAACCACGTCCCCAGCGTGGTGCACACGGGGCTCCCCAACAACCGGGGCTGCTCCTTAAGAAGGGCGAAGGGAGGGTGGGACGAGGGAGAACGGGGAAAACTGATGGAAAGGAAGGGTTCATCCCGAGTTGTAGCCTTGAGCCTCTGGGCTGCCCGTGGTGGTCCGGAAGCCTGAGGCGAAGCCCGTCGGGGAGCGAAACACGATGGATGACACGCGCGGAGCGGCATTCTGGCAGGCGCTGTCGTTCACCCAGTCCGCTCTGCCGATGGCGGTGTACGACGCCGACCTGCGGCTGCTCCACGCGAACGACCGCATGGGCCGGATCACCGGCCGCACGGAGGCCCAGATGCGCGGCCTCCGCTCGGGCTTCCTGCCGTACGACGGCACCGGCGACGGTACGGCCGGCGTCGACCACGCGGCCGCCGTCGACCACGCGACCGGCGTCGACCGTACCGCCGACGGGGTCGGTGCACCGGCACCGGCACCGGACGGCAAGGTCGAAATGGCCATGCGGCGGGTGCTGCGCACGGGCGAGGCCGAGTCCCTGCAGACCGTCCGCCGAGCCCCCGGCGAGCCGCACGCCCGCTCCTGGGCCCTCTCCCTCTCCCCGCTCAGGGACACGGCGGGACGGGTGTACGCCCTCGCCGTGACCGGCTTCGAGAACAGCGCGCAGCGCAGGGCGCGCGCGAGCCTCGCCCTGCTCAACGAGGCCAGCATGCTGATCGGCACCACCCTGGACGTCAGCCGCACCGCCCAGGAGCTGGCGAGCACCCCGCTCCCCGCCTTCGCCGACTTCATCAGCGTCGACCTCCTGGACTCCGTACTGCACGGCGAGGAACCGGGCCCGGGGCCGGTCTCCGGCGACATCCGGCTGCGCCGTGTCGCCCACGCGTCCGCCCAGTACCCGGACGCGCCCGAGGCCGCGGTCGCCGTCGGGGACGTCGACAGCTACCCCGAGTTCTCGCCCCCGGCCCGCTGTCTCGCGACCGGCCGCGCCGTGCTCACCGGCCCAGGGGACCAGGCGTACACCGACTGGATGGCGCGCGATCCCCGGCGCAGCGCCAAGACCGGCGACTTCGGGGCCCAGTCGCTCGTGGCCGCGCCGCTGGTCGCCCGGGGCAACGTCCTGGGCGCGGCGCTCTTCACCCGGCGCCTGCACCCGGAGCCCTTCACCGACGAGGATCTCGCGCTCGCCGAGCAGTTGGCGGCCAGAGCGGCGATCTGCATCGACAACGCCCGCCGCTACACCCGCGAGCGCTCCACCGCCGTCGCCCTCCAGCGCAGCCTGCTGCCGCGCGGGCTGCCCGCGCAGTCGGCCGTCGAGGTCGCCACGCGCTACCGCCCGGCCGACTCCCGGCACGGGGTCGGCGGCGACTGGTTCGACGTCATCCCGCTGGCCGGCTCCCGGGCCGCGCTGGTGGTGGGGGACGTCGTCGGGCACGGCATCCACGCGTCCGCCACCATGGGCCGCCTCCGTACGGCGGTGCGCACGCTCGCCGACATCGACCTGCCGCCGGACGAGCTCCTCACCCACCTCGACGACGTGGTCGTACGGCTCGCCTCGGAGAACTCCGGGGGCGGCGTGGGCCCGGACGGCGCCCCCGCCACCGACGAGTACACCGGCGCGAGTTGTCTGTACGCGGTCTACGACCCGGTCTCCCGCCGCTGCTGCGCGGCCAGGGCCGGCCACCCGCCGCCCGCGCTCGCCACCCCCGACGGCGTGGCGCGCCTGCTCGACCTGCCGGCGGGACCACCGCTCGGCCTGGGCGGTCTGCCGTTCGAGTCCGCCGAGTTCGACATTCCCGTGGGCAGCACGCTCGCCCTCTACACCGACGGGCTGATCGAGTCCCACGAGCACGGCGCCCGCACCGGCAGGGGGATGGACACGGCCCCCGGCTCCGGCGTCGACGGTCTCTGCGCGATCCTCGCCGCGCCGTCCCCGTCGCTGGAGGCCACCTGCGACACCGTCCTCGACAAGCTGCTGCCGCCGTCCCGTACCGACGACGTCGCCCTGCTGCTCGCCCGCACCCGGGCTCTCGACGCAGATCAGGTCGTGACCTGGGAACTGGCCGCGGAGCCCGCGCTCGTCGCCGAGGTGCGCGAGCGCGTCGCCGGCCAACTGGCCGTGTGGGGACTCGAAGAGCTGACCTTCACCACCGAACTGGTCATCAGCGAGCTGTTCACCAACGCGATCCTGCACGGGCGGGGCCCGGTCCAGCTCCGGCTGATCCGCGACCGTACCCTCCTGTGCGAGGTCGCCGACACCAGCACCTCCGCCCCGCATCTGCGCCGGGCCCGGATCTACGACGAGGGCGGGCGCGGGCTGCTGCTGGTGGCCCGGCTCACCCAGCGCTGGGGCAGCCGCCAGATCCCCGGCGGCAAGGCGATCTGGGCGGAGCAGCCCCTCCCGGCACCCTGACGCGCCGGTACGCGGCCTCGCCCGGGGGTCCGGTCGCCGGGCCCCTCAGGCGTCCTCCCGCTCCCGGTGGAAACCGAGCCCTCCCGGCACCTGGAAGGTCGGCAGGATCTCGATGTGCCCGATGTTGACGTGGGGCGGCGCGCCGATCGCGTACGCGACGGCGTCGGCGATGTCCGCGGGCTCCAGGCACTCGTAGCCCTCGTAGTAGAGGCGCCGGGCCTCCTCCATGTCGCCGAGCAGCCGCCCGAAGATCTCGGTCTCGACCCGTCCCGGGCAGATCTCGGTGACCCGGACCCGTCTGCCGAACACGTCGATCCTGAGCTGGCGGGAGAGCGTGTGCACGGCGGACTTGGTGGCGTGGTAGACCGTGTTGCCGGCGAAGTTGTAGACCCCGGCGATCGAGCTGACGTTGACGACATGGCCGAGGTCCCGCTCCACCATGCCGGGCACGAGCAGCCGTACGAGATGGAGCACGGCCCGGAGGTTCACCGCGACCTGCTCGTCCACGGCGAACGCGTCGGCGGTCAGTACGGTGCCGGTGCGGGAGACCCCGGCGTTGTTGACGAGCACGTCGACGTCGATCCCCGCCACCGCCCCGGCCAGCGCGTCGGTGTCCGTGATGTCCACGGCGTGCGGTACACAGCCGGTACGGGCGGCGAGCGCGGCGAGCCGGTCCGTGTCGCGCGCCACGGCGTGTACCTGGAGCCCCTGCCGCGCGAGGTGTTCGACGACGACGGCGCCGATCCCGGTCGACGCGCCGGTCACCAGCGCGGTCCTGTACTCCGAAAAGGTCATGGCGGGTCTTCTCTCCTCATGCCGGGGGGTGCGGGGTCCGGGGCCGTGCGTGGCCGTGCGGGTCACCGGTCGCGCAGCGGGGTGTGGGCGGTCTCGCGGATGGTGAGCACCGCGAGGAAGGTGCCGAGCGCGGTGGCGACGACGTAGTAGGCGGGGACGCGGGTGTCGCCCGTCAGCCCGATGAGCCAGGTCATCAGGAAGGGGGCGGAACCGCCGAAGAGCGCGGCGGAGATGTTGTAGCCGAATCCGTAGGCGAAGTAGCGGACCCGGGTCGGGAACAGCTCGACGAGCAGGATGTGGATCACCCCGGTATGCCCGGCGAAGATCACCGCCAGCAGGACGGCGCCGAGGACGGCCGGGGCCATGGCCCCCTGGACGAGCAGCAGGTAGCACGGGTATCCGAGGACGGCCATGGCCAGCGCGGAGCCCCCGACGACCGCACGCCGCCCGAACCGGTCGGAGAGCCGGCCGGCGTACGGGATGGCGGCGCTGACCGCCACGAGGGAGCACGCGGTGACGACCAGGCCCCGCACCGTGCCGAAGTGCAGCTCCGCGGTGAGATAGGTCGGCATGTACACGAACAGCACGTAGTAGCCCGAGCCGTTGAGCAGCGGGATGACCACGGCGAGCAGGACCGCCCTGCGGTGGACGGGGTCCGAGAACGCCTCGCGCAGCGGGTTACGGGAGAGCCCGTGCGCCGCCCTGAGCCGCTCGAAGCGCGGGGTGTCCTTGATCCGGTTACGGATGTAGAAGCCGATGGCGCCCATCGGGACGGCCAGCAGGAACGGGATCCGCCACCCCCAGGACCGCAGGGCGTCCTCGCTCAGCGTGGCGTTGAGGAGGGCGGCGGTGAGCGTGCCGGCGAGCAGCGCGGTGAAGGAGGCGATCTGGGCGTAGCTGGTGAGCCTGCCGCGCCGTCCCTCGGGCGCGTACTCGGCGAGGAGGGTGATGGCGCCCGCCGCCTCGCCGCCGACCGAGAAGCCCTGGGCGAAGCGCAGCAGCATCAGCAGGGCGGGCGCCGCGATCCCGATCGCCGCGTAGCCGGGGAGCAGGCCGATCGCCGCGGTGGCGGCGCTGATCAGCAGGATGACGAGGACCAGCACCCGCTGCCGTCCCGCGCGGTCGCCCAGGTATCCGCAGACCATGGCGCCGAGCGGGCGGACGAAGAAGGGGATGCCGAAGGTCAGGAAGGTGAGCAGCAGCGCCGTCCGGGCGCTCTGCTCCGGGAAGAAGACCATGGCGAGGGTGGAGGCGAGGAACCCGTACACCCCGTTGTCGTACAGCTCGACGAAGACGCCGACGCACCCCGCGAGGGTGACGCGCCGGACGGTGGCGGGGTCCGGCCCCTGCACGGGCGGGCCGGCGGCGGTGGCCATGCTTCCTCCGGGTCAGGACGGCCCCGCCCCGGGCCGGAACGGCCTCCGCCGTCGGCGGCGCGGGCCACCGCGACGGCGGCCGGCGGGCCCCGTGACTCGGCGCCCGCGGGGCATTGTGCCGCCCGCGACGCCCGGCGGCGGGCTCCGGAGCCCCGCGCCGCCGATATCCGCCCGGTCGCGCGCCCCGGCCCCGCCGGACCACGTCAGCCGGCCCGGCTCATTCCTCCAGAGCCGCGGCGACCACCGCCTTCGCCTCCTCCTGGACCCGGCCGAGATGGGCGGCGCCGAGGAAGGACTCCGCGTAGATCTTGTAGACGTCCTCGGTGCCGGAGGGGCGGGCGGCGAACCAGGCGTTCTCCGTGGCCACCTTGATGCCGCCGATCGGCGCGCCGTTGCCGGGAGCCTCGGTGAGCACCTCCGTGACCGCTTCCCCGGCGAGGGTGTCCGCGGTGACCTGCTCCGGCGAGAGCTTGGCGAGCACCGCCTTCTCGGCCGGGGTGGCGGGCGCGTCGATCCGGGCGTACGCGGGCTCCCCGAACCGCTCGGTGAGCGCGGCGTACTGCTCCGAGGGAGTCTTCCCGGTCACCGCGAGGATCTCGGAGGCGAGCAGCGCCAGGATGATGCCGTCCTTGTCGGTGGTCCACACCGAGCCGTCGCGGCGCAGGAACGACGCACCGGCCGACTCCTCCCCGCCGAACCCGAGCGATCCGCCGGCCAGTCCGTCCACGAACCACTTGAAGCCGACGGGCACCTCGACCAGCGGCCGGCCGAGGTCCGCGGCGACCCGGTCGATCATCCCCGACGACACCAGCGTCTTGCCGATTCCGGCGCCCGCCGGCCACTGCTCGCGGTGGGCGTAGAGGTAGGAGATCGCGGTCGCGAGGTAGTGGTTGGGGTTCATCAGCCCGCCCTCCGCGGTGACGATGCCGTGCCGGTCCGCGTCGGCGTCGTTGCCCGTCGCGATCGCGAACCGGTCGCGCCGCTCGATCAGCGAGGCCATCGCGTACGGCGACGAGCAGTCCATCCGGATCTTCCCGTCCCAGTCCAGCGTCATGAACCGCCAGGTCGGATCGGTCAGCGGGTTGACCACGGTCAGGTCGAGCCGGTGCTCCTCGGCGATCCGGCCCCAGTACGCGACCGACGCGCCGCCCAGCGGGTCCGCGCCGATCCGTACCCCCGCCGCGCGCACCGCGTCCAGGTCGAGCACGGACGGCAGGTCGTCCACGTACGTACCGAGGAAGTCGTACCGCCCGGTGCCGGGGGCGGCCAGGGCGCGCCGGTACGGCAGCCTGAGTACGTCCTTGAGGCCGCCCGCGATGATGTCGTTGGCGCGGTCCTGGATCCAGTTGGTCGCCTCGGACCCGGCCGGACCGCCGCTCGGCGGGTTGTACTTGAAACCGCCGTCGGCGGGCGGGTTGTGGGACGGGGTGACCACCACGCCGTCCGCGAGCCCCGCGGTACGGCCGCGGTTGTGCCTGAGGATCGCGTGCGAGACCGCCGGGGTGGGGGTGTAGCCGTCGGCGCTGTCGATCAGCACGGTCACGGAGTTGGCCGCGAACACCTCGACGGCGGTCACCCGGGCGGGCTCGGAGAGCGCGTGGGTGTCCGCGCCGAGGAAGAGCGGCCCGTCGGTGCCCTGGAGGGACCGGTACTCGCAGATCGCCTGGCTGGTCGCGGCGATGTGGTCCTCGTTGAACGCGGTGGCGAGGGACGAACCGCGGTGCCCCGACGTCCCGAACGCGACGCGCTGGCCCGGCTCCTGCGGGTCGGGGTGCAGCGCGTAGTACGCGGTCACCAGCTTGGCGACATCGATGAGGTCCTCCGGCCGGGCCGGCTGTCCCGCTCGTTCGTGCGGCATCTGCCCACTCCTCCAGATCGGTCGGTCGTTTCGTCGGTTCATCTTCGCGGGTCGCCGCCGTGCCCGGTGACCGCCCCGCCGGACGGACCGTCAGGCCGCCGGGCCACGCCGGGCCACGCCGGGCCACGCCGGTCGCGCCGGTCCTGTCCTTGGTCCGGTCCGGTCAGTCCGGGGTGGCCGTGGACGCGCGCACCATCAGCTCCGGGGTGAACCGGCGCGACCGGGCCGGGCGCCCCTCGACCATCCCCACCAGCGCGGTCGCCGCCCGCTCTCCCATGACGCGCATCGGAGAGCGTACGGACGTGAGCGGGATGGGCAGTTGGGCCGAGAGCGGTACGTCGTTGAAGCCCGCCACCGCGACATCCCGCCCCGGCACCAGACCGGCGGCGCGCAGCGCGCCCATGACCCCGATCGCGGCGAAGTCGTTGACCGCGAAGACCGCCGTGGGGCGGGGCTCGGCGGCCAGCAGCCGGTGCGCGGCGCGCTCGCCGCCGTGCACGTCGAACGGCGCGTTGACGACCAGCGCCGGGTCCACCGGCACCCCCGCCCTCGCGTACGCGTCGGTGAAGCCCTTCGTCCGCTCGACCCCGGTCGAGGCGTACGGCTCGCCCGCCACGACCGCCACCCTGCGGTGCCCCAGCGACAGCAGATGCTCCGCCACCAGACGCCCGCCCACGATGTCGTCACAGGTGAAGGACGTGACCCCGCGCAGCCGCCGGGAGACCAGCGCCACCGGCACCCCGCGCGTGACCAGTTCGGAGGCGAGCGTCGTGTCGCCGCGCGCGTCCCCGAGGAGCAGCCCGTCGACCCGCAGGGCCAGCAGCCGCTCGACCTTGGCCCGCTGGACCGCCGGATCGTCCCCGGTGTTGGCGACGACGGCCTGGTACCCGGCCGCCGCCGCGCCCGCCTCGATGCCCTCGTAGACCGTGGCCAGCACGATGTCCGTGAGCCGGGGGACCAGCACACCCAGCAGTCGTGAACGGCCGGTCCGCAGGCTGGAGGCGGCCGGGTTCACGACATAGCCGAGCCGTCTCGCGGACTCCCGTACGCGGTCGGCGGTGGCGGCCCCCACCCCGGCTCCGTCGCGCAGCGCGCGGGACGCGGTGGACTGGTGCACACCCGCGTCGGCGGCCACATCGGCCAGGGTCACACCGTTCTCGCCCGGGTCGCGGCCGGCTGCGGGCTGTCGTATCAAGGCCGTGGTCCTCGTTCCTGTGCTGCTGGTGGGTGACGGGGCCGCTGGTGGGTGACGGGCCGGTCGCGGCCCGTCATGGCGCAGGTCCGCCGGGCCGGGTGAGCGTGTTTCCGGAGCCATCATCTTCCATGAGGATCCGATCAGGGGGGTTGCCCTCCGGGGTGAGTGTGGAGCATGGTTGCGCAATCGTTCTCGCAATCGATTGTGGAGCCTCGTATGCAGCTTCGTCTCATCGGCACGGGTGGCACCATCGCCAGCCGCTCCACGCCCACCGGGAGAGTCGCCTCCGTCACGGTGAAGGAGCTGCTGGACACCGCGCGCGCCTTCCCCGTACCGGAGAGTGCCGAGGTGACCTGCGCGGAACTGGGCCTGCGGGCCAGCTTCTCGCTCGGTCTGCCCGACCTCGCCGACCTCGCCGCAGCCGTCGGGGAGAGCCTGCGCGAGGGGGCCGACGCGGTGGTCATCACGCACGGAACGGACTCCCTGGAGGAGACCGCCTTCGCGCTCTCCCTCGTCCACGCGGACGACCGCCCCATCGTGCTCACCGGCGCGCAGCGGCCCGCGGACGACCCGGCGGCCGACGGGCCGCGCAATCTCGCCACCGCCCTGACCTGGGCCGCCCACCCCGCGGCCCGCGGCCATGGCGTCAGCGCGGTCTTCGACGGCGCGGTCTGGCCCGCGATCGGACTGCGCAAGACCGACACCCTGGCGCCCGCCGCCTTCGGCGCACCGGGCCGGGGGCCCGTCGCCCGGGTGGACGACGGCCGGGTCCGGCTGATCGGCCGGCCGCCCCGCCCCGCCCCGCTGATCAGCGCCGACGACCTCGGCCGGCTGCCCCGGGTGGACATCGTCCCGCTCTACGTCGGCTGTGACACCGCGCTGCTCGACGCGGCGGTGGCCGCGGGCGCGCGCGGCGTGGTCCTGTGCGCCTTCGGGGCGGGCAACGCCCCGCCGGACATCACCGAGGCCGTCGCGCGGCTGGTGGCGGACGGCGTCGCGGTCGCCGTCGCCAGCCGGGTGCCGGCCGGGGCCACCTCGGCGGCGTACGGCGCGGGCGGCGGCGCCGACCTGCTGCGGGCCGGCGCGGTCTTCGCCGCCGATCTCTCCCCGTGGCATCTGCGGCTGCTCCTGGCCGCCGCGCTGCACCGGGGAGCGGGGCGGGGGCCCGCGGGCGCCGCCGCGCGGATCCGTGACTGGCTCGCCGACGCGGGGCACCACGAGAGCGGTCCCCACGGAACGGGTCCCCACGACCCCGCGCACCACGGCGGCTGACCGCCGGCCGGGCGCGCCTCCCCCAGGGGCGGCCGGCTTCCCCGTACACCACCGGCAGACACCCGTACTCGTACCAGCACAGCACAGCACCAGACCAGCACACCAGCCAGTACATGTGGAGGAGAAGCGACATGGCGAAAGAGATCCTGGTTGCCTACGGCGTCGACGTCGACGCGGTGGGCGGTTGGCTCGGCTCGTACGGGGGAGAGGACTCCCCCTGCGACATCTCGCGCGGCCTGTTCGCGGGCGAGGTGGGCGTGCCCCGGATGCTGGAGCTGTTCCGGCGCCGGGAGATGACCATGACCTGGTTCTGGCCGGGGCACTCGATCGAGACGTTCCCCGAGGAGTTCGAGGCGTGTACGGCCGCCGGTCACGAGATCGGGGTGCACGGCTACAGCCACGAGAACCCGATCGCGATGAGCCGGACGCAGGAGTCCGACATCCTCGACCACTGCATCGACCTCATCACCACCCGCACCGGGCGGCGGCCCACCGGCTATGTCGCCCCCTGGTGGGAGTTCTCCCCGGTCACCAACGAACTCCTGCTGGAGCGGGGCATCGCGTACGACCACTCCCTGATGCACCGCGACTTCGAGCCGTACTACGTACGGGTCGGCGACAGCTGGTCGAAGATCGACTACGACCGTCCGGCGGCGGAGTGGATGAAGCCGCTGGAACGGGGCGAGGAGACCGGCCTGGTGGAGATCCCCGCCAACTGGTACCTCGACGACCTGCCTCCGATGATGTTCGTCAAGGCCAGCCCCAACAGCCACGGTTTCGTCAGCCCCCGCGATCTCGAACAGATGTGGCGCGACCAGTTCGACTGGGTCTACCGAGAGAACGACTACGCCGTCTTCACCATGACCGTGCACCCCGACGTGTCAGGACGGCCGCAGAACCTGCTGATGCACGAGCGGCTGATCGACCACATCAACAGCCACGAGGGCGTCCGCTGGGTCACCTTCGACGAGATCGCCACGGACTTCGTCCGCCGCCGTCCCCGCGGCTGACACCGCTCCGTCCCCCTCCCGAACCCGCTCCCCGCACCGTCCCGCTCCCCGTGGTGGCCGCCGCCCTCCGTGCCCCGGCCGCCCGCACGGCGCCGGCCCCGTCCCCGGGCCGGCGCCGGGGACCGGCCCCCGTCCCGGACCCGGCACCCGCGCCGTGAGGGCGCCGTACCGCGCCCCCGCCCCCCTGGCCCCCAGGTCCCGCACCTCACCGCATCGAATCGCACCGTCCCCGCGTCCCCTTCGTACGTATCGGAGTCCGCTCGTGCACTCGTCAGCGACATCCTCGTCCGCCGCACAGACCCCCGGCATGACCGGCCCGGGCACCCCGCCCCGCAAGCTCGTCGTCCGCGCCTCGGTCATCTGCTTCCTGGCCTGGGTCTTCAGCGTCTACGACTTCACCCTCTTCGGCACCCTGCTCCCCAAGATCGCCGAGGACTTCGGCTGGTCCAACGCCACCGCCGCCAACGTCGTCACCGGCGTCACCGCCGGCACCTTCGTGGTCTCGCTCTGTGTCGGCCCGATCCTCGACCGCTTCGGCCGCCGCCCGGCCCTGATGATCACCTCGGCCGGGGCCGCCCTCACCTCCGCGGCGACCGCCCTGGCCGGCGGCGCGATCTCCCTGGTCGGTATCCGCGCCTTCTCCGGGTTCGGCTACTCCGAGGAGGTCGTCAACACCGTCTACCTCAACGAGATCTACGGGAAACACCCCCGGCGCGGACTGCTCTTCAGCTTCGTCCAGAGCGGCTGGCCGGTCGGCGCCCTGGTCGGAGCGGGGGTGACGGCCCTGACCCTGCCCACCTTCGGCTGGCGCGGCAGCTTCGTGATCGCGGCCGTCCCCGCGCTGGTCATCGCCGTGCTGATGCGCACACTGCCCGAGTCCCCGGTCTTCCTCGGCCTGAAGAAGGCCCGCGCCCTGCGCGCCGAGGGGCGCCCCGCCGAGGCCGAGGCAGTCGAGAAATCGGCCGGCATCGAGACCGCCGCGACCAAGGCCGGCCTGCGGGAGGTCTTCACGCCCGCGCTGCGCCGCCACACGCTCTGTCTCTCGGCCGCCTGGCTGCTCAACTGGATGGGCATCCAGATATTCTCGGTGCTCGGGACGACCGTGCTCGTCGAGGCCAAGGGCGTCTCGTTCAGCAGCGCGCTGCTGGTCCTCGTCCTCGCCAACCTGGCCGGATTCTTCGGCTACGTCTTCCACGGCTGGCTCGGTGACCGGATCGGCCGCCGTACGACCATCATCATCGGCTGGAGCTGCGGCGGCGCCGCCATGACCGCCATGCTCTTCGGCCCCACCTCGACGGCGTCAGTGATCGGCCTCTACGCGCTCGGGCTGTTCTTCCTGACCGGCCCCTACTCGGCGATGTTGTTCTACATGAGCGAGTCGTTCCCCGAGCAGGTCCGCGGGATCGGCTCCAACGTCGCCCACACCATGGGCCCGGTCGGCGCCATCGTCGGCTCCGCGCTGCTCGGCGCGCTGCTCGCGGCCGGGACCTCGATGACCATCGCCGCCTTCATCGCCGGAGCCATCGGCATCTTCGGCTCCGGGCTCGTGATGCTCGGCGCCCGTGACGTCGACCGCCGCCCCGCGCCCGTACCCGCCCCCGCGGCCGTCTGACCGGCCCCGCCCCGCCCTTCCCGTACCCGTAGGTCCAGCCCGGCCCAGCCCGTTCGACAAGGAGATCCGCACACCATGACCGGAGAACGACAGCGCGGCGCCGCCCTCATCACCGGGGGCGCCAGCGGCATCGGCCGGGCGACGGCCGTCGCCTTCGCCGAGGCGGGCATCGACACCGTGATCGGCTTCCACAGCGCCGATCCGCACGACCCGTCCGAGACCGTCGACGCGGTCCGCGCGGCCGGCGGCCGGTGTCTCGCCGTCGAGGCCGATGTCGCGAGCGAAGCGGGCCCCGAGCGGCTGGCGCGGGCCGCCGAGGAGACGTACGGCCGGCTCGACATCGCCGTCGCGGCGGCCGGCATCCTGCGCCGGGCGCCGCTCGCCGAACTCACCGACGAGGCCTGGCAGGACATGCTCGGCGTCGACCTCACCGGCGTGCTGCGCACCTTCCGCTCCTCGGTGGCGCGGATGACAGGCCCCGGCGCGCTGCTCGCCGTCTCGTCCATCGCGGGCGGTGTGTACGGCTGGGGCGAGCACGCGCACTACGCCGCCGCCAAGGCCGGGGTGCTGGGCCTGGTCCGCTCCCTCGCCGTGGAACTGGCGCCCCGGGGCATCCGCGCCAACTCCGTGATCCCCGGGCTGATCGAGACCCCGCAGTCGCTGGACGCGCGCAACTCGCTCGGCCCCGAGGGGCTGCGCGCGGCGGGCTCGTCCATCCCGGCCGGCCGGGTCGGACGCCCGGCGGAGGTGGCCGCCGCCATCCGCTTCCTGTGCGCGCCCGAAGCCTCGTACATCACCGGACAGCAGCTCGTCGTGGACGGCGGTCTGACGGTCCGCTTCCCCGACTGACGCCGCCCGCCCCGCCGGCCCCGCCCGTCCTTCCCCGGCTCGACCACCTCACGGAGACCCCATGACCACCCCGCCCTCGGAACCGACCCCGTCCCCGCGCACCGTACTGATCACCGGCGCGGCCAGCGGCATCGGCGCCGCCGTCGCCGAGGCGTTCGCCCACGAGGGGGCCGGGCTCGCCCTCGCCGACCGGGACACCGAGCGGCTGGCGGCCCTGCGCGACCGGCTGCCCCGTACGGCCGCCGTCACCCTGCACACGCTCGACGTCGCCGACGCCGACCAGGTCAGGGAGACGGTCGAGGAGGTGGTACGCCGCCACGGCGGGGTGGACGTCCTCGTCAACTCGGCCGGCATCCTGACCGAGGTCCCGCTGGCGGAGATGGATCCGGCCGTCTGGGACGAGACCATCGCCGTGGATCTGCGAGGTGTCTTCCTGACCTGCCGCTACACCCTTCCGCACATGATCGGGCGGGGCGGCGGCCGGATCGTCAACATCGCCTCGCAGCTCGGTCAGAAGGGCGGCGAGGGGCTGACCCACTACTCGGCCGCCAAGGCCGGGGTCATCGGCTTCACCAAGGCGCTCGCCCGGGAGGCCGCCCCGCACAACGTGCTGGTCAACGCGGTCGCCCCGGGCCCGGTGGAGACCCCCTTGGTGGACGGGCTCAGCCCCGGGTGGAAGCGCGCCAAGCAGGCGGAGCTGCCGCTCGGCCGGTTCGGGCTGCCGGAGGAGATCGCGCCGACCGTGCTGCTCCTCGCCTCCGACCCCGGCGGCAACCTCTACGTGGGACAGACCCTCGGCCCCAACAGCGGCGACGTGATGGCATGACGGCCGGCCAGGACGGGCACGTCGAAGTCGCCCGCGCCCCGGCGGCCCGCCGTACGGAGCGGGGCTGACCGGCCGTGTGCGGAGGGTGCGGCCGTCCCGCGACCCGCTGGACGGAGCGCGTGGCGCCGCTCGGTCCTGGCGGCACTGCCGCCCGGCACCGCGCCGTCCGACGGCTGCTGGCGGGAACCCGGCTGACCGCCAGGCCGTGGCCCGGCGGCGGCTGGCAGCTCGCCGACCGCGCCGGACGCCGGCGCCACTGCGAAGGACTCGACGCGCTCTGGACCGCCGTACGCGCCCTCTCGGGGCCGGTGATCACCCCCGACCCCAGGGACCCCACCCACCTCTGGAGCCTGCCCCGGCCGTACACGCCCGATCCGCACGCGCTGGTCGTCTGGACGGCGGCGGCGCTGCGCGCGGGCCCGGTGCCCGGCGTGCTCACCGTACGGGCGGCGGGCTGGTCGCTGACCGCGGGGCCGGATCCGTACTCCGCTCCCGTACTCCACCACGCGGAAGCGGATCCGGCGGACCCGGCCGGTCCGGCGGCCGGTGGTCTGCGCGTCGAGGCCCCGTGGGGCGCCCGCGCGCTCGCCACCCACCTGGCGCGGGTGTGCGCGCCACCGGACGTGGCCGGGTGAGCACCGCGCCTGCTCAGGAGCGTGCCAGGACCGGCGCCCGGAGCTGTTCGATACGATGAACAGCCAGGGTTGCCGCACGTCCTCCGGCGTCGTTCCCGCACCACCGAAGGGTCGAGATGGCTACCATCAGGGACGTCGCCCAGCGGGCCGGGGTCGCGCCCAGCACGGTCAGTTACGTCTTCAACGGCTCCCGCTCGATCTCCGAGGAGACCCGCAGACGCGTCCAGGAGGCCGTCGACGCGCTCGGCTACCACCCGCGCGCCAGCGCCAGGACCCTGCGCAGCAGCCGCACCCATGTGATCGCCCTCGCGCTGCCCCGCGCGGCCGGTGAACGGCACGCCGTGGACGGCCGGTTCGCCATCGAGGTCAGCGACGCGGCCAACACCCTCGGCCACGACCTGCTGCTGACGACCTCGCAGGACAAGGCGGAGGGGCTGCGACGCGTGGCGCTCAGCGGTCTCGCGGACGCGGCGGTCCTGATGGCGGTGGACATGGAGGACGCGCGGATCGACGTCGTACGCGAACTGGCCTTCCCCGCGGCGCTGATCGGGCGGCCCGCCGACGAGGACGCCCTGCCCTGGACCGATCTCGACTGGGAGGAGGCCGCGGCGCTCGCCGTCCGCGAACTCGCCGCCGCCGGCCACCGCGAGCTGGTCTATCTCGCACCCGGCGAGCCGGAGGTACGGGGCCGGCGCAGCTACGCGCTGCGCGGGATCGACGGCGCCCGCCGGGGCGCCCGTACCACCGGCGCCGCCGTCCGCGTCGTCCACTCCGTCGGCGATCCGGCCAGGCTGGCGCACCGGCTCCGTACGCTGCTGGGGGAGCGGACGGCCGACGGGGCCCGGCGGCCGGGGAGCGACGCGGGGACCGGCGCGGCGCCGACCGCCCTGGTGGTGCAGCACCCCTCCGCGCACCACCACATCCTGACGTCGGTGACCGCGGCCGGACTGCGGGTGCCACAGGACGTCACCGTCGTCGTCATCGGTACGCTCCCGGGCGACCCGTCGAGCAGCCGGCTGCCCCGGATCGACCTGCCGGTCCGGACGCTGGCCACCGAGGTCACCCGGCTCGCCGTGGCCGCCGCCGCCGTGCTGCGCGAGGACACCGCGCGCGGTACGGAGCACGCGGAGCCCGGCGCGCGGCTGCTCGCCGACACCGTCGGGCATCTGCTGATCGCGCCGGTCCTGCTGCCGGGCGCGGTGCCGCTGGGCGTGCCGCGCGGCTGACCCCGGCCGGACCCCGCCCGTACGTACCGAAGACACCGCTCGGCTCTTGTCGCCGTTTCGGCGAGCGCCTACCATCGCCGCAGCGCTGAATCGAATCGATTCGACACCTGTTCTCCCCGCCCGCTGCCCGCCACTTCTCCCGTCGCCTCTCGCCCCCCCACCGGCACATCCCCGTACATCCCCGTGGATCCCGTACACCTCTGTGCATCTCCGTCTCCATACAGCGTTGTAGACCGAACGGAGTCCTCTTCCATGCACCAGATCCGCCGCCTCCCGGCGCCGGCCGTACTCCTCACCGCGCTCGTGGCCATCACCCCTCTCGCCGGGTGTGCGCGGCTGCCCGACCCCGGCACCCTCACCGTCCTCAACTCGGCCACCGACACCCACGAACACGACCAGCAGCAGAAGTTCTTCGACCGCTGCGCGCAGCCGCTCGGTGTGAAGGTCAGACAGACCAGCGTCCCCGCCGACCAGGTGGTGTCCAAGGCCCTGCGGATGGCCTCCTCCCACTCGCTGACCGACATCCTCGAACTGGACGGCTCCGAACTCCCGCAGTTCGCCGACACCGGCGGCCTCCTCCCGCTGAAGGACGCGGGCGTGGACGTGACCGGGATGTCGCCCGGCGCCGTCTCCATGGGCAGCTTCCGGGGTGAGCAGTTCGGCATCGCCCGGTCGGTCAACTCCCTCGCCCTGATCTACAACGCCGCTCTGCTGCGCAAGGCGGGCGTCGAACCACCCGCCACCTGGGACGAGTTGAAGGCGACCGCCAAAAAGCTCACCCAGGGCCGGACATTCGGGATGGCCTTCAGCGCGACCCCCGACGCGGACGGCGTCTACCAGTTCCTGCCGTTCTTCTGGTCGGCCGGCGGCGACGAGACACGTCTCGACGACGGGAAGGGCGCCCCCGCCCTGCGCCTCTGGAAGGACCTGATCGACGACAGATCCGCCTCCAGCGCCGCCGTCACCTGGAACCAGCAGGACGTCAACGACCAGTTCATCGCGGGACGGGCCGCGATGATGATCAACGGGCCCTGGCAGGTTCCGGTGCTCAGCGAGCACAAGGACCTCGACTGGGCGGTCGCCACGATCCCCGTCCCCGAGGCCGGCCGCCCGCCCGTCCCGCCGATCGGCGGGACGGTCATGGCCCTGCCCCGCACCGGCGACGCCGGGCGCCAGAAGACCGCGGCGCGGATCATCGACTGCCTCAACGAGCAGCGCAACCAGGTCTCCTGGGGCGAGGCCGTCTACAACGTCCCCACCCGTACGGCCGCCGCCGCCGCGTACAAGGCCCAGAACCCCAAGCTCGGCGCGTTCGCCGACGAGGTCGCCACCGCCCGCTCCCGCACCGACCGGGTCGGCGCCCGCTGGCCGGTCGTCTCCGACGCCCTCGCGGGCGCCTTCCAGTCCGTACTGACCGGGCGCTCCACACCCGAAGCCGCCCTGAAGCAGGCCCAGTCACGGGCCACGGCCGGTGAGTGACGTGAGGAGACCCGCCATGACCACCACCACAGCCGGCGCCCCCGCGCCCGCCGGAAGACCCTCGGGAGACGCCCCCACCGGCACCACGGACGCCACCCGAGCGCCCCTGCGGCCCGCACGCCGAGCCGCGATCCTGCGCCTGCTCTTCGTCGCCCCCGCCGTCCTCTACATGCTGGCCTTCTTCGGCTATCCGCTCGTACGCAACATCGTCATGAGCTTCCAGCACTTCACCCCGCGCACCTACTTCACCGGCGAGGCCCCCTTCAACGGGCTCGACAACTGGCGCGGGGTCTTCGGCAATCCACTCTTCACCGGCTCCCTCTGGCACACCCTGCTCTTCACCGCGGGCTCCCTGCTCGGCCAGTTCGTCATCGGCCTCGCCCTCGCCGTGTTCTTCTCCCGCCGCTTCCGGCTCTCCGGGTTCGTCCGCGCGGTCCTGCTGCTGCCCTGGCTCGTCCCGATGGTCGTCTCGGCCGTCGTCTGGCGCAAACTCCTCGACCAGGACACCGGCGTCCTCAACACACTCCTGATGGACCTGCACCTCACCTCGGACGCCGTGCCCTGGCTCAGCAGCCCGAACGTCGCCCTGCTCTCCGCGATCCTCGTCAACATCTGGATCGGCATCCCGTTCAACATGGTGATCCTCTACGGCGGGCTCCAGGAGATACCCCGCGATCTGTACGAGGCCGCCTCATTGGACGGCGCCGGCCCCTGGCGCACCTTCCGCGGCCTCACCCTGCCGCTGCTGCGCCCCGTCGTCACCGTGGTCCTCATCCTCGGCTTCATGTCCACGGTGAAGATCCTCGACCTGATCCTCGCCCTCACCGGTGGCGGCCCCGCCGACTCCACCCAGACCCTCGGCACCGTCACCTACCAACTCTCCTTCCAGCAGCTCAACTTCGGCCAGGGAGCGGTGGTCGGCAACGTACTCATCCTGGTCAGCGCGGTCTTCGCCGTGCTCTATCTGCGTGCCAACCGCTCCGACTTCGGCCAGGGGAAGTGACCGCCATGTCCACCACCCACACCGCCGGCCGCCCGCGCGGCGCCGCCTCCACCGTCTTCGCGCTCCTCGTCCTCGCCGTCCTGCTCTTCCCGCTCTACTGGATGGTCAACATCGCCCTCCAGCCAGGCGAGAGCCTGGCCGCCACCCACTGGCTGCCCACCTCACCCGGCTGGGACAACTTCCAGCGGGCGCTGAGCGGTCAGGGCGGCTCGCTGGTGACCAGCCTCGTCGTCGCACTCGGCGCCGTCGTGGTCTGTCTGGCGCTGGCCGCGCCCGCCGCGTACGGCCTGGCCCAGCTCGGGCTGCGCGGCAGCCGTACGATCGTGTTCGCCACGCTGATCACCCAGATGGTCCCAGGCATCGTCATCGCCAACGCCCTCTACAGCGCCTACGTCGAACTGCGCCTGGTCAACTCCCCGTTGGGGCTGATCCTCGCCGACGCCTCCCTCGGCCTGCCGTTCTCCATCGTGCTGCTGCGCGCCTTCATGGTGTCGGTCCCGCGCGAGGTCGTGGAGGCGGCGCTGGTCGACGGCGCGGGCCGGTTCACCGCCTTCGTCCGGATCGTCCTGCCGATGAGCCGCAACGCCCTGATCACGGCGGGCCTGTTCACCTTCCTCTTCGCCTGGTCCGACTTCATGTTCGCGCTGACGCTCAACACCACGGACGACGTCAAACCGATCACGCTCGCCATGTACGAGTACATCGGCGCTCATGTCAGCGACTGGGGCGCGGTGATGGCGACCGCCGTCGTCTCCGCCGTCCCCGCCGCGATCCTGCTGGTCGTGGCCCAGAAGTACGTGGCCGCCGGCATCACCGGCGGGTCCGTCAAATAACGGCCGTGGCCCCAGGGATCATCGACCCGGTGGGCCACCGATCCGTACCAGCCCCTCCGACAGAGCAGGAGCACCGATGAAGTTCACCGACGGGTACTGGCAGATGCGCCCCGGGGTGACCGCCCGGTACGCGGTCTCCGTCGCCGACGCCGATGTGGCCGACGACCGGGTCACCCTCCACGCGCCGGTGGGGCGGGTGACCCACCGCGGCGACACCCTCAACGCCCCCCTCGTGACCGTCGACTGCTGGTCGCCCGCCGAGGGCGTCATCGGCGTCCGTGTCACCCACCACGGCGGACGCGCCCCGAGGACACCGGAGTTCGCGCTCACCACCGGGGCCGGGACCGGCTCCGGCAAGGTGACCAGGCGGGGCTCCACGATCGAACTCACCTCCGGCGAAATCTCCTTGAGGACCGACACCGACGCGCCCTGGCAGCTCGACTTCACGGCGGGCGGGCAGACCCTGACCTCGATCGGCGGCCGGGGCGCCGGTTTCGCGACCGACGCCGACGGCCGGCACTTCATGCTCGCGCAGCTCTCGCTCGCCGTCGGGGAGAGCGTGTACGGGCTGGGCGAACGCTTCACCCCGTTCGTCAAGAACGGCCAGACCGTGGACATCTGGCAGGCGGACGGCGGCACCAGCAGCGAACAGGCCTACAAGAACATCCCGTTCCACCTCACCAGCCGGGGCTACGGCGTCTTCGTCAACCACCCGGGCCAGGTCTCCTACGAGGTGGGCTCCGAGGCCGTCGGCCGCGTCCAGTTCAGCGTCGAGGACCAGAGCCTGGAGTTCTACGTCATCCACGGCCCGGGCCCCCGGGAGATCCTCGCCCGGTACACCGCCCTCACCGGCCGCCCCGCGCTGCCGCCCGCCTGGTCCTTCGGCCTGTGGCTCTCGACCTCCTTCACCACCTCGTACGACGAGGCCACCGTCAACCGGTTCGTCCAGGGCATGGCCGACGCCGAAATCCCCCTGAGCGTCTTCCACTTCGACTGTTTCTGGATGCGCGAGTACCAGTGGAGCGACTTCGTCTGGGACCCGGACGTCTTCCCCGACCCGGAGGGCATGCTCGCCCGGCTGCACGAGCGCGGGCTCCGCGTCTGCGCCTGGATCAACCCGTACATCGCCCAGAAGTCCCCCCTCTTCGCCGAGGGGATGGCCGAGGGCCATCTGCTCAAAAAGCCTGACGGCGACGTCTGGCAGTGGGACCGCTGGCAGCCCGGGATGGCACTGGTCGACTTCACCGACCCGGCCGCCCGCGCCTGGTACGCCGACAAGCTGCGCGTCCTGCTCGACCAGGGCGTCGACTGCTTCAAGACGGACTTCGGCGAGCGCGTGCCCCTCGACGTCGTGTGGCACGACGGCTCCGACCCGGAGCGGATGCACAACTACTACACGCAGATCTACAACGAGACCGTCTTCGAACTGCTGCGCAAGGAACGCGGCGAGGGCGAGGCCGTCGTCTTCGCCCGCTCCGCCACCACCGGCGGCCAGCGACTGCCCGTGCACTGGGGCGGTGACTGCGAATCGACGTTCGAGGCCATGGCCGAGTCGCTGCGCGGCGGGCTCTCGCTGGGCCTGTCCGGCTTCGGGTTCTGGAGCCATGACATCGGCGGGTTCGAGGGCACCCCGACACCCGCGCTCTTCAAGCGCTGGGTCCAGTTCGGCCTGCTGTCCTCGCACAGCAGGCTGCACGGCTCCAAGTCCTACCGGGTGCCGTGGGACTACGGCGAAGAGGCCGTCGCCGTCACCCGCGACTTCACCCGCCTCAAGCACCGGCTGATGCCGTACCTCTACCGCGCCGCGACCCAGGCCAGGGACACCGGCACCCCCGTGATGCGCGCCATGGTGCTGGAGTTCCCCGACGACCCGGCCTGCCGCCCGCTCGACCGGCAGTACCTGCTCGGCGACGACCTGCTGGTCGCCCCCGTCTTCACCGAGGACGGATCGGTCGAGTACTACGTCCCCGACGGCGTATGGACCAACATCCTCACCGGCGCCCAGGTCACCGGCCCCGGCTGGCGGCGCGAGACCCACGGCTTCGACACCCTGCCGCTGCTGGCCAGGCCGGGCGCCGTACTCCCGCTCGGCGCCGTGGACGAGAGCCCCGAGTACGACTGGGCGGACGGGGTGACGCTGCGCGTGCACACCCCGGTGGACGGCGCCGAGGTCGTCACGACCGTCCCCGCGCCCGACGGCTCAGGGCCCGCCGCGGTCTTCACCACCCGGCGCGACGGCGACGAGATCGTCGTGGAGACGGGGAGCGCACTGCCCTGGAAGGTCCTGCTGGTGGGCGCCGCCCCCACCGGGGACGCCACCCCCGATCCGCTCGGCGCCCTCCACAGCGCCCCGGCGGGCACCCACCGGCTGACGGCCCGCCTGGCCTGAGCCCTTTCCGCGTTCCCCCAGAGCGTCACCACCGCCATCCTGGTCAAATGTATGGAGATGACCGCATATGGCCGCACATGTAGCGGATGGCTGATGTTCGCACCCTCTGGGGGTACGCATGACCGCACGCAGCGGTACGGACGGTACGCGGGAGACGCCGTCGCCGGACCGGGCGCGCCCCGGCCACCTCCAGCGCCTCGGGGAGTGGTGCGCCCGTCACTTCGTCGTGGTCGTCGTCGCCTGGCTGGTCGCCCTCGGCGCGCTCCACGCGGCGCAGAACTCCTTCGGCGGCACCTACTCGGACGACTTCGCCCTCCCCGGAACCCAGTCGGACACCGGTGCCCGGGTGCTCAGGGAGCACGCGCCCGCGGCCTCCGGCACCGTCGGCCAGGTCGTCCTGCACGACGGACGGCAGTCCCTCACCGCCGTGCGGAGCCAGGTCGACCAGACGGTCGCCTCCCTCAAGAAGCTCCCGCACGTCCTCTCCGCGGTGAACCCGCTGCCCGCCACCCCCACCTCACCGCCCACCGGAGCGCTCACCTCCGACGGGCGGACGGGCTACATCAGCGTCCGCTTCAGCGCCAGCCCCACCACCTTCCCCCACTCCTATCTCGACGGGGTCGACCGGGCCGTACAGCCGCTGCGCGCCGCCGGCGTCGAGGTCGAGTACGGCGGACCGCTCGGCGAACTGGCCCGCCCGAAAGCCGGGGACCTGACGAGCGAGGCCATCGGGTTCGGCGTGGCGGTCATCGTCCTGCTGATCGGCTTCGGCAGCGTCATCGCCGCCGGGATCCCGCTGCTCACCGCGCTGATCGCGGTCGTCGTCGGGCTGGCCTGCCTCTCCCTGATCGCCGCGGTCTTCACCTTCGCGAGCGTCTCACCCACCCTGGCCACGATGATCGGCCTCGGCGTCGGCATCGACTACGCCCTCTTCCTGATCACCCGCCACCGCCAGCAGGCGATGGACGGCGCGCCCCCGGTGACGGCGGCGGGCCGCGCGGTCGCCACCAGCGGCCGGGCCGTCCTCGTCTCCGGCTGTACGGTCATCGTCGCCCTGGCGGGGCTGTACGTCTCCCGGATCAGCTTCATCGGCAAACTCGGCGCCGCGGCGGCCGTCACCGTCGTCACCGCGGTCATCGGCGCGGTCACCCTCGTACCCGCCCTGCTCGGGCTCGCCGGGCGCCGGATCGACCGCTACCGGGTCCGCCGCCCGGTCGCGGAGGGCGTCACCGATCCGGCCGTCGTACACGCCGAGCGGCGTGCCGGCAGTACCCGGGTCCACACCGAGGCGAAAGGCGGCTGGCACCGGTACGCCCGGCGCGTGGAGCACCATCCGTGGTGGTTCCTGCTGGCCGGGCTGGTGGTCGTCGGCGTCCTCGCGATCCCCGTGTTCTCCATCCGCCTCGGCCATATCGACGACGGGGCCGACCCCACCAGCTTCACGGACCGGCGCGCCTATGACCTGATCTCCGCGGGCTTCGGGCCCGGCGCCAACGGCCCGCTCACCCTCGTCGTCGACCAGAGCAAGGTCCCCCAGGCCGACCGCTCCGCGCTCGCGGCGAACCTGACGAAGGCGCTCACCGGCGTTCCCGGCGCGGCGAGCGTCAGCCCGCTCACCCCGGCCGGCGACGGCCAGGTGCTGACGGCCACGGCGCTCTCCCGCACGTCCCCGCAGTCCGCCGGGACCGCCACGCTCTTCCGCCACCTCAAGGACGACGTACTGCCGCACGGCGCGGCCGGCACCGACGCCGCGACCTATGTGACGGGCACGACCGCCGCCCAGGAGGACTTCCTCGACCTCATCTCGGCCCGGCTGCCGCTCATCATCGGCGTGGTCGTCGGCCTGGCGTTCCTCATCATCCTCATCGTGTTCCGCGGGCTCCTCGTCGCGCTCAAGGCCGCCGTGCTCAACCTCCTCTCGATCGCCGCGTCGTACGGAGTGGTCGTCGCCGTCTTCCAGTGGGGCTGGGGCGGGCCCGCGCTGGGCGTCAACGGGACCGTGCCCATCGAGAGCTACGTACCGATGATGATGTTCGCCATCGTCTTCGGACTGAGCATGGACTACGAGGTCTTCCTGCTCTCCCGGGTCCACGAGGCCTGGCGCCGTACCCACCGCAGCGGGGACAGCGTCGCGCACGGTCTGGAGATCACGGCGCGCGTGATCACCTGTGCGGCGCTCATCATGGTCAGCGTCTTCGCCGCGTTCATCCTGAGCGACAACATCGTGGTCAAGATGCTCGGCCTCGGCCTGGCCGTCAGCGTCCTGATCGACGCCACCATCGTCCGGCTGCTGCTCGTCCCGGCGGTGATGACCCTGCTGGGCCCCGCCGCCTGGTGGACGCCCCGGTGGCTGGACCGCGTCCTGCCGCACGTGGACACGGAGGGCGAGGCGGTGGAGGCGAGGGCCTTCGCCCCGCCGGGCTGAGCGATGCCACGTACCCCGCCGTGGACCGCGCCGGGGTGCGGGATCGGCGGGGAGCGGTGATGGTGGTCAGGGATACGTTCCGAGCGAGGAGCCGAACATGTCGATGCTCGACAAGCTGAAGAGCCTCATCAAGGGGCATGAGGGCACCGCCCGTCAAGGGGTGGAGAAGGCCGGTGACGCGTTCGACCGGAAGACGGGGAACAAGTACCAGGGTCAGGTCGACACCGCCCAGAAGAAGATCAACGATGAGCTCGGCACGCAGGAGCCGCCGGGCGGCGACCGCCCGCCGCAGAGCTGACCCCTCCGGCCGATACGGCGTGTGCCGCGCGCGGGCGTGGCACACGCCGTACGCGTACGCCGTCAGCCTGTACGTCCGGGACGCGTCCGGCACCGCCACCGGCCACCGGATGGGGCTCCGGACCTCGTACATCGCGCCGACCGGCGGCCATCTCCACCCGAACGACGCGGGCATGAAGGTCATGGCGGACACCGTCGTCACCCGCGCGCTGCGCTGCGGCAGGTGGCGCCGCGGCGGGACCGGCCGATCGGCAGGGGTGACGGAGGAGTGAGGACGGGTACGGCCGACCCGTACGGCCCAGCAACGGGTCCCCCTCGCACGTCGCGCGGCCGAGAGTGGAGACGTACGCCCCAGAACGTCCGTGCCACCGACACCCCGGAGCCGCACCATGACCTGTTCCGTCCGACGTGACCTCGGCCTTCTCGCCCTGCGACTCGGCACCGGCGCGGTGCTCACCGCACACGGCACGCAGAAACTGTTCGGCTGGTTCGGCGGCGCCGGGCTCGACGGAACCGCCCAGGGGATGGAGGCCATGGGCTTCCGCCCCGGCCGGCAGAGCGCCCTCGCCTCCGGCCTCGCCGAGACGGGCGGCGGCGTCCTGCTGGCGCTCGGCCTCGCCGCCCCGGCGGCCGGCGCGGCGGCGGCCGGGGGCATGGCGGGTGCGGCGGCCGTGCACGCGCCCAGCGGGTTCTTCGCCCAGTCGGGCGGCTTCGAGTACCCGGGCTTCCTCGGCTGGACGGCCGCCTCCATCGGGCTGGCGGGCGCGGGCCGTTACTCCCTCGACCACGCCACCTGTCACGTGCTCGACCGGCACTGGATGGTCCCCGTGGCCTTCGCCGTCAGCGCGGCGGCGGCGGCCGTGGTGATCAGCAGGCGGGCCAAGGCGCTGGCGGCGGAGGCCGGGAACGGGGCGCCGGACGACGACACCACGGGGCACTGACCCGCCGGTACGCGTACGAGGGGTGGGCCAC